>JAUUYW010000084.1 GCA_030590265.1 Candidatus Krumholzibacteriia bacterium | reverse complement strand
GTTCAATCTCGTCGTTGCGAAATCGGGCCCGTAGCTACGGCTACGAACCCAATCTCGCGCCTAGATCTCGAACCAGCGGGGCGCACATGGCTCGGTCCGAAGTTTGAATCGCTTTGCGATCCCGCAGGGCGATGACCCGACACGCTCCTAGAGGAGGCCGAAACAGGATGTTTCGGTTTGTGACGGATCCATCTGCTGGCAAGGATTGCTGAGGCACGTTCATGAAGTATCTGATGACAGGCGGGGGCACGGGAGGACATTTGTACCCCGCTCTGGCTGTGGCGCGAGAGCTGGCGAAAGACCCGGACAACGAACTGTTGTATGTGGGCATTCGTGGTCGTGCTGAAGAAAAGATACTCGGTGGCGAACACAAGGACCCCCGTATCCCCCTGGTCTACGCCTCTTCGGCCGGCTTCCCCGGCCGCAACCCGCGTCTTCTTCCCGGCTTCTTGTTGAAACTTACTATTGGCTGCCTGCAGGCTGCAGGTCATTTGCTGCGCTTCAAACCGGACCTGGTGTTCGCCACCGGTGGTTATGCCAGCGCTCCTGCCGTTTTTGCGGCCTGGGGTTTGCGCCGGTTGGGTTTGCTGAATACTCGCATCCTGATCCAGGAACAAAATGCCCAACCTGGCCTCATGAACCGCCAAGCAGCCAAACTGGCAGATTTGGTGGCTCTCACTTATCCCGCTTCGGCAGATTATCTGCCCACCCGTAAGGTGCAATTGGTGGGTTATCCCGTGCGCCGGGATCTGCTGGAACGCCCTTCCCGTGAAGATGCTTGCCGTCTTTTTGACCTGGACCCTGCCAAACCGGTTTTGCTGGTTTTTGGTGGCAGCCAGGGAGCCCGTTGCATCAACCGTACTTTTTACGGGATCCTGTCCGAACTGCTCAATGATGGTGTGCAGGTCATTCATGGTTATGGCACCGCTTCGGGGGCCGATTATTGCGCTGACCGCGAGCACAGCAAAGCCATGGCGGATTTTGGAAATGATCCGGTCATGGCCTCGCAAATGAAGGCCTTGTACCGTCCTTTCGACTATCTCCACAACATCCGTCAGGCTTATGCCGCAGCCACGGTGGCGGTGGCCAGGGCAGGAGCCGGAGCCATCTTCGAAGTGATCCGCTGTGGTGTGCCCACCATCCTGATCCCCAAAATGGGATTGCCCATGGACCACCAGGTGGCCAACGCCCGGAGTGTGCAGCAAGCCGGAGCGGTGGAGGTTATTCTGGAATGCCCCATGCCGGTGCCGGGTGGCTTTGAAGAGGTGGTGGACCGGGATCTGCTTTTGTTGAAAATACGCACCCTGTTGTCTGATCCCGAGCAGCGCGAAAAGATGATCGCCAACTGTGGGAAGATGTCCACCGATGGTGTCCTGGACCGGTTTGTGAAGCTGGCCGGACAGATGGCTGCCGGAGAGACTCCCACGTATGAAGAATTGATGGCACCTCGTCCGGCTGACGAACTGGGGCATCTGGAAGAAAAGTCGGACGAAGATTTGCTGCGAGTGGCTTCTCGGGGCGGACTCGACCCCGAAGTGATGCGCTATCTGCAATACCGTTGTGGAGGAGCTTTGGCTTCACCCAACTGGGGGCGGCAAAACCGGGGTCTCAAGCTGGCGGGGCTGCTGCGCGATCGCACCATGGTTCGGTTGCTGCTGCACATCGAGAACGATTCCCGACCGGCACCAATGCTGGCCGGAATGCTGGGGCAAAAAGGCCCGCAAAACGGATTCATCCGCCGCAACCTGGCCACGGCTCTTGGTCAAATCGGGGACACCTCGCCTGAGGTCCTGGAAGTCCTGACCAAAAAGCTGGATGATAGCTATTGGGAAGTTCGGGTCGAAGCAATCCGAGCCCTGGCCAAATTGGACAGTCGCAACCATCCCGACGATCTGGTGACCCGGCTTTTGGGTTTCCTCGAAAGTGCCAATTTTGAAGAAATTCTGGCGGCCCTTTTCTACTGGAACCAGCGGGCCGAAACCGCCGACTGTCGGCAGAGGATTTTTCCTTTGTTGAGCCATACAAACATTCGGGTCCGGGAGGCAGCGATCATGGTTCTGGCCGAGCAGGTTCGAGCCCGGCGATTGCCCGCGGCCCCATTGCAGGGAGAGCTCAAGGACATCATGGTAACTTCCACCTGGTTCACGCCTGGTTTCCCACTGAAAGACAAATTGAAAGACCTGAGTTTGGCCATAGAGGAGGTGTTGCGCTCATGATCATGTGGTTGGCGCAACTGTTGCGCGACATGTCCGAAGGCCTCAGTTTTCTGCGTCTGGCCGACTACCTCAGTGTGCGGGCGGTGATGGCCACCATGACCACCTTCACCGTCAGCCTCATCATTGGTCGGCCCATGATCATGATGCTGCACCGCCGCGGCATGCGCGATGTGGTGGAGGATTTTGGTGTCATTGATATCAAAACCAAACGCGGAACTCCCACCATGGGCGGGCTGATCATCATCGCCGCCTTCCTGTCAGGATATTTGCTGTGGTGCGATTTTACCAACCCATTCACCTATGCCGGGCTGTTCGCCTGCATTGGTTTTGGAGGCATTGGTTTTATTGATGATCTGGGTAAGGTTCGCGGGGGTGGTGGCAAGGCCGGCTTGTCCCAATCGTCCAAGTTGATTTTGCAGACGATTTTGGCGGCCATCCTGGTCTGGTGGGTGATGTCCAACCGATCGCCTTTGCCGGCAGATCTGCGCACGCTCCTGTTTGTCCCTTTCAAGAAGGCCGCCTTGCTGGACTTGGGTTGGTTCTATGCGCCGTTCATGGTGTTCGTGATTCTGGCCGTGGCCAACAGCGTCAACTTTGCTGACGGGATGGATGGTTTGGCCAGTGTGCCGGCCGCAGTGGCTTTCATGGTTTATGCGGTGCTGGGTTATGTCATCGGCAACGAGGTTTACAGCGCCTACCTGCATTTTGACTACATTCATGGCAGCGGTGAAATCTCGGTTATAGGTGGGGCGGTGCTCGGGGCTTGCATGGGATTTCTCTGGTACAATTCCTATCCTGCCCAGGTGTTCATGGGCGATACCGGCAGCATGGCTCTCGGCGGTTTGTTGTCCGTGATTATTATTCTCTTGAAGCAGGAAATGTTGTTCCTGATTGTGGGCGGCATCTTTGTGGTTGAAGGCGCTTCGGTGGTGATCCAGCAGCAAATCGGGTTTGCAATTTTGGGGCGGCGCTTGCTCTTGCGCGCCCCCATTCATCACGCCTTTGAACGGCAGGGTATTGCCGAGACGAAAATCGTCATCCGGTTCTGGATGGTGGCGCTGGTTCTTGGTTTTGTCGGTCTGCTCTCCCTGAAAATTCGATGAGGTTTCTGTCTGTCATTTTGCTGGTCTTCTCCTCGTCCACAACCTGGGCCCAGACTCCGGTTGAACAGGCCACTCAGGTGCTCACCCATTTGACCCTTGAACAAAAAGTGGGTCAGCTTTTCCTCGTCTATCATTCCAGCGGCGACTTCATGGCTCAAAACGGTTTTGGCGGCAGTCTGGTGATGGAATCCATGGTGCGCGACGAGGCCGAGCTGAAGGCATCACTGCAGGAGGCCAATCGTCTCAGCACGATTCCTTTGCTTGTGGCCATGGATCAAGAGGGCGGAGAAATCAACCGTTTGCGCCCTTTGTCTGGCTTTGAAAAAATCGCTTCGGCGGAAGAAATGGGTCTTTGGTCCCCAGATTCAGTGCGCACCTACATTCAACCGGTTGCTGTCCGGTTGAAAGATCTGGGTATCAATTGCAATCTCGCTCCTGTGCTAGATCCCAATCGCAATGTGGATTTCCGGCCGACCCTGATGGTCCAGCGACAACGATCCTTTGGCCGCAACAGCGCCAGTATCGTACCGCCAGCCAAGGCATTCATGGCCGGATGTGGTGACCAAAATATCTTGTGCATCGTCAAACATTTCCCCGGCTATGTGGTAGAGGAAAACAGCGACCATGAGGTGGCCGAATCCGTTGCCAACCGGGCGGCCTTGCTGCGCTATATCCATCCTTTCGCCGTCTGCATGGAGGATGCCGGTGGGGTGATGATGAGCAGCATTTTGTTCAGCATGGTTTCGGATCGTCCGGCGGTTTTTGATTCCAGTCTGGTGGCTCTGGCCAGGTGTGGATTTTCTGAGCGAGTGGTGATGACGGATGATTTGTGGGGGACGGCTTTGAGGTCCTGGGTCAGTGGTGATGAAGTGGAGCAGGCTGATTATCCGGATGAAGATTTGCGGCGGTTGATTCTGTTGGCTTTTGACGCCGGGAACGACATGCTGATGATAACTTATCCGGCCAAGGCTGTGATGATGGCTGGTATTTTGGAAGAGGCTATTGAAGGGGATTTGGGGCGGGAGAATAGTTTGGATGAATCGGTTTATCGTATTTTGTTGTTGAAGGCCAGGCTTGGGTTGTTGGGGAATGGGGACTAATTCCCCAAAAAACCCGGAAGGCCACCAAAGCAGCCTCCCGGGTCCAATCAATCAGCATCTAAAATCAAACCAAGCTCTTACAACTTCGCTGCAATAGCATCCGCCATCTCAGTGGTGGTGTTGCTGCCGCCCATGTCATAAGTGCGGGTCTTACCCTCGGCGATAACATTTGCCACGGCATCTTCCAACCGCTTGGCCATGTCCATTTCCCCAAGGTGATCGAGCATCATCTTGGCCGACAAAATCATGGCAATGGGATTGACCTTGTTCATACCCACATACTTGGGTGCCGAACCATGGCTGGGTTCGAACACGGCCACTTTTTCGCCGATGTTGCCACTGCAGGCAAAGCCCAGGCCGCCCACCAATTGAGCGCACAAATCGCTGACGATGTCGCCGAACATGTTGCTGGCAACCAGAACCCCATAAATTTCGGGATTCTTCACCAGCCACATGGCCATGGCGTCGATGTTGGTTTCCCACAATTCGATGCCGGGGTAGTCGAGGGCGATTTTGCGGGCCTCGCGCACCATCAGGCCGCTGGTCTCGCGCACCACATTGGGCTTCTCAACGACGGTCACCGTCTTGTAGCCGAATTTCTTGGCGAATTCAAAAGCATCGCGAACGATGTTCTGGCAGCCGGCGCGGGTGAAAATGCGGGTGCTGATGGCGATGTCGTCGTTGTCCACGCCGTCGAGCTTGCCCATTTGCGAAGGGTGAGTTTCGGTGAGTTTGTCGCGCACATCCTGGGGCAGGGGATGGTACTCCACGCCCATGTACAAACCCTCGGTGTTCTGACGGAAGACCACCAGGTCGAGGCCGTCCTTGAAGTTCAGAGGGTTGCCGGGATAGGCTTTGCAGGGGCGCAGGTTGGTGCTCAGGTTGAATTCCTGACGCAGGCGCACGATGGGGCTGCGGTACACCTTACCGGTGCCTTGCAATTCGGGAGCCAGCTCGGCTTCGGCTTCTTCCTTGGGCAGGCTGGTGATGGCGCCGAAGAGGGCGGCATCCACATTGTTGAGCATTTCGATGGTGCGGTCGGGGAAGGGGTTGGCTTCGGTTTTCCAAAACTCCCAGCCGATGTCGCCGTGCACGTATTCGGCTTCAAAGCCGAGCTTGTCCAGCACGATTCGGGTAGCGTCCATGACGTCAACGCCTACGCCGTCACCGGGCATCCATCCGATCTTGTACTTGGCCATTGTTCCGTCTCCTTGGATAGCACGTTTGAGACCGATTCTCGGGATTTTCCGGATTTTTCCGAATAAAACAGGAATCGGTAATGGTCCAGGAAAGATACTTACCCGGTTGCCAAAAACCAAGTTGGAATCACCCCCCGGGGGGTGATTTCTGCAGGGTATTGCCGGATGTATTTCAAGCGCCAGGAGATCTTACTGACCAGCTCTTACCAAACCCCGGCTCCCACCTCAATGGCATACCCAATGCTTTCCCAATTAAAAAGTCCCTTATTCTTCACTCCTACCCGCACACCCCAGAAATCCGTCCCTAACACGCTCAGAAATTTCAGGGGCGTATGACTCATGTTCAGGCGAAACTTCACACCAGTCTCGGTCATCCAATCAGTGTGAATATCCCCAATATCATCTTCGTCCCACTCCACTCCCAAAGCAAAATATCCATCCACCCAGCGAGAGGCGCTTGGAGTATAGACAATGTTCCAGGCAAAATCCCGCAAGTGCTTATCCTTGAAGTAAATGCGGTTAACAAACCAGCCACCGGCGACGGGATCGGATACGTTTTTCACAACCAGCAGCGGGAACATGATGGAGAGGCCCCCGGTATGATCGCGGCTGCCGTGGTTCAAGCCATCGTACCGGTAGGAAATACTCAGGGAGTTGATGAAGCGCTCTTCATCCATCCAGCGGGTCACCGAGCGCAGACCGGTAGATTTCAGAACTTCGGGCCAGTCTTCGTCGCCTTTGTCGTCGATGAAATGAATGAGGGTGGGTTCTTTTTCCTGGTCCACATCCTCAGGCCGAGGGAAAGGTCGCACTTCATAAATGGCGTTGTCAGGGGCGTATACGCCATCCACCGAGAAATTCTCCCGCAAGGGGCTGTCTGCCGGAAGAGGAGGGAAAACCCGGTGTCGGAGTTGACGAACTTTGGCCATCCAGGCCTGGAATCCACCGCTGTACAAACCGCCGGAACGCATGATATCACGCACTCCCCAGGCATCGTTGATGCGCCGGTTGACATCGAAGGTTGGAGTGTAAATGCCGTCATGGTTCTTGTCGGTGCAACTGGCGTGCTTGCCTTCTTCCACCAGAATGGTCATGGGGAACTCGGTGTATTCATCGGTCACCAGGGTATTGTCGTACCACTGCAGGCCGTGGGCTTTGGCGATGGTGCGCTCAATGTAAAGGGCGTAGCGGTCTTCTGTGCAATCCTTGCAGTGGTGAACATAGATTTTGAAGAACACCGACTCCACATCGTGTTTGTGGGCACCCATTCCTTCTTCGGTGGGAAAATAGAAAAAATAGTCCAGGTCAATGCCAACGAGAACCCGCAAATCGATCTGGGAATCGATACGGTTGGAATGATCACGATAAATGGCGGGGTCAACCAAATCGGGCCGGGTCATCAGGGTTCGTACCATGTAATAAACCAGAGGTGAATCCGGTTGCTCTTCAAATGGAAAGGCAACAGGAAGGCGGATGTCCTTGCCTTCGGCTCGTTCCAGATTGGGCTCATCGGGAGAGAACCACAAAATGGGGGCGCAGTATGAGGCCAGTTCCTTGAAGGTCATGATGGGGTCGGTTCCAGACCAGATAATTTGATATCCCTGGTCAATCTGACAGCAGTCTTTCTCGGTGGCCAGCACCGGGCCAGCCAAAAGGATGGTCAAAAGGACCAATGCAATAATTCGTGGAAAAGACATAATTGCCTCACATTTTGAGTTGCTTACAGTTGCTTACAGTACTCGAATTTCAGACGGACCTGAGTCTCAATGTTGTTCCTGGAACTGCACGGGCCTGCTGGTGCAGGTGCGAAACATTTGCTCGCGCATTTCCGTTGCCGCCGGGCTTTGAGCTTTGCGGACATGTTGAGCATCCAGCATGTGCGCCAAGCCCACAGAGGCCAGAACAAAGGCCAAAGGGACCAAATACGGAAGAAACCTGCGAACCCCGGCTTTGTGCAGCAAATTGGAAGTCCCTCTGGTCCCCGCGGCGAGAATGACGCAAAAACCCAGGGAGGTCAAATAAAGATGACTGAGGTTCAGCCAGACTCCTGATGCAGTGTGGCTGGTAAACGGCAGCAGAGTGATGTAGGTCCAGGCAATGAAAAAACGGATGGCCTTGCTGCCGAAAACAAACCCAAAAAAGCTATAGGATACAATGGCCATGGTGAGGGAAAAACGAATGACCGAACGAGCCTGAAAGAGCAGCGTCACCAAAGGGTTGGCGTCTTCGAGAATGGGGCTTTGCTGCATGGGGAAGAACATCAGGTTTAGATAGCGGAAAAGGTTTTTGATGGACAAGAGACTGAAATATTCCCCGGTCTGGGCATTGTCGAACACCGTTGGCTGGCGATAGCCCCAGTGGCTCTGGCCCCAGTAGAACAGAATCCCGACCAGGGCAAAGACAAGCAAATCCTTGGACAAGATGGCCCGTCCTTTGCGCCATTTGAAAAAGAAGGCTTTGTAGGCGATCAGGGTCAAGATCAGTGAGAAGGAGGCGGATCTGGTGAGCCCGGTCACCAGAAAAAGACCCAGGCCTATGAGGAACAGGGGGGAGCGAATGCTGCCGTCCCTGCGAAAATCATTGCGTAGAAAAAAATACAGGACGAGCAAGTGCAGGCCTGCCAGCATCAAGGCTTCCAGGTGGTGAATACCCATGAACACCTTGCCGTAGCTGCCAACGCCAAATGCAAACAACACTGCCGAGAGTACGGCCATGGGACGTTTGGGAAACAGCATGTGAACCAGCATATAAACCACAAAGGAGTTGGTGGCGTGCAGGAAAAGGTTCACGGCAATGTAGCCGCTGGGGTTGAGGCCGAAGAAGCGGTATTCCAGAAGAAAGCCTAGTTGCAGCAGCGGTTGGCTGAAATAAAAGCCGATGTGACTGAACATGGCCGCTGGATTTTTGGAAAGATTGTGGGCTTCGCAGAGGATATCAACATCAATGGGGTTCCATAAAGGGGTCGACATCAGCTTGCCAAAGGCAAGATAGGATGTTGCGATCAGCAGCAAATAAACCCAGCCGTGTTCCTTAATGCTTCTCATAGTTAAATAGAATAATCCTCAAAGGGGTTAGGAATCAAATTGTTTGGAGAATAGTAACATGAATTGACCGGCAATACATGCGTTTGGACCCAAAGTTTGGTCAATTTTTTTTCCACAGGCTCTTCCCTTGCCTGTTAATCTGTGCTAAGATAAAGAAGTCCTCAGTTTGGCTGCCTGTTTTTTGGCAAATAGGATGATCAAGCAGAGGATGCGAACCTTTTTCCGGCGAACTCGTAAGTCTACTGGTCGGTTTCGGCACACAGGATTTCGAGACGGACATCGGACGTGAATGGGGCACTTTCCTTCACGCAGGCTGCCACAACCGCCAAGGGCGATGAGATCGCTAATAACCGGAGTTCTTCCCCCACAGAGCTTCGGCCGGCACGGCGGCATGCCGCAAAATGAAGGAGGGGCACCATGAGTGCCAACATCTACAGTGTAGATTATTTCTACACCACCGTTGAGGATACGCCCGGCATGGGTTGCAAATTCCTCGAAACCCTGGTTCAAGAAGACGTCAATCTCCTGGCATTCAATGCCTTTCCAGTGGGACGCGATCGTACCCAGCTGGTCATCTATCCCCTGAACAGCACTTGGCTCGGCGATTTGGCCCGTCATGAAGGATTGCGCCTGGTGGGCCCACACCATGCTTTCATGATCCATGGAGATGATGAATTGGGTTCCCTGGTGAGCATCCACAAAAAGCTTTGCGATTCGGATATCAATGTCAGCAGTGCCAACGGTATCAGCGATGGCCGCGGTGGTTACCGTTACATCATGCATGTGCATCCGGATGATTTTCAGATTGCCCTGGAAGTTTTGGATGTGGATCAGAACATCAGACCTATTGCTGATTATCACCTGGACTTGAAGCGGAGGTTCCAGGCCAAGGGTTAATTATCCAGCTAATTTATTCCGCAATACAAACCATATTGCGCCCGGCTTCTTTGGCGGCATAAAGAGCTTCATCCGCTTCCTTGATCAAATCTTTCGGTGAGGTGTGATTCTTGTTGCGCACCGATACGCCCACACTGATGGTAACATTGCCTTTGAATTCTGATGTGTTCATCAAGTTATCCTCAACGGCTTTTCGCACCCGATTACCCACGAGTTTGGCCACTTCCACATCGGCACCGGGACAGATGACCAGGAATTCTTCACCACCAAATCGACAAACCACATCACTGTCCCGCATGGCCACTTTCATGACTGCGGCGGTTTTTTCCAGAACAACATCGCCGGCGTCGTGCCCATAGGTGTCGTTGACGTTTTTGAAATGGTCGATGTCCAGAATCATGCACATCAGCGACTCGCCGGTGCGGGATGATCGCGACCATTCCTTGTCGAAATACTCCAGGCCGCTGCGACGGTTGGGCAGTTTGGTCAGCTGATCCTCAAGGGCCATCGTATGCATTTGACGACTCAAAATTCCCAGCTCGTTGATGGTTCGGCGCACCTCTTCACGATGACGGGCGGCCCGTTCCTGGAGAGCAACAATGCGCGTGGCCGCCTTCAGCCTGGCGTTCAGGATGCCGTGGTTGATGGGCTTGACCACATAGTCGTCAATACCCGAATCAAAAGCCTCCATCAGCTGTGCGTTGCCTTCCTGGGCGGTCATGATGATCATGTAGGTTTCGGCAGCCAGGGTGGTTTGCCGCAGGCTGCGGGTCAATTCCAGACCATCGAGCCGCGGCATCATCCAGTCGGTGAGAATAACCTGAGGGTTGGTATTGAGAGCCATTTCCAGGGCTTCCTGGCCATCGACGGCTTTGGTCAGACGGTGGCCGGCGGCGGTGAGTTTCTTCTCCAGGATGCGCATGTCCACGGGGCTGTCGGTGACCACCAGGATGTCCATACCCTTGGCCAGGACTGCCTGTTCCGCCAGATCTGCCAGAATATCCGCTTCATGGGGCAAATCCCCCTCGTCATGATCTTCCGGTTTTTTCTTTTTCTTTTCGGGAATAACGCCACGAAATTCACGGGCTCGTTGAACCAGGGTTTCCAGGCTGGGCACGTTGCTGGTGACAATGTTCAAAAGTCTGCCCAGGCGTTCCCACTCGGTGAGGATTTCATCGTAAAGGGCAACCCACTCTTCTTCCCCAACACC
>JAUUYW010000552.1 GCA_030590265.1 Candidatus Krumholzibacteriia bacterium | reverse complement strand
CGTTCCATCGCCATGACCGCCGGTTTGGCCGGCGCCGCCATGCTGGGAATTGTGCCAGTGGTTCGCGGGTGGGTCAGCAGACAGCGTCCACCGGGAGCTCTGGCCGAAAAAGAGTTTCTGGCCTCCTGCATCAAGTGCGGCCAGTGCGTTCAGGTCTGTCCGGTGGAAGCCATCCACTTGACGGATATTGACGATGGTTTTTGCATGGGCACTCCGTATATTAATTCGCGCAAACAGGCCTGCGATTTTTCCTGTGATGGTCTGCAATGCGTTTTGGCCTGCCCCACCGGTGCCCTGACTCACCATATCAATTATTCCCATCAGTCGGACATGGCCTTGGCCGTGGTTGCACGACCGGACATGTGTTTGGCCATTCGTGGCGAAGGCTTCAAGGGTTTGGCACGAGGCGCCAATTTCAAAGGCAAGTTGCGTTACGACGATATCGATCGTTGGAATCCCATTCCTTTGAACGAGCACGAATATGACCTTGAAGTTTGCGATTTGTGTGTGCGGCAGTTCCCCATCGAAATCCGCATTGCCCAGTGCGAAGCAGGGAATCCGCCCGCTGGCGATGAAAACCAGTGTCCTCCCGTATCGGCGATCCGTTTGGTTGAAACAGGTGAAACCGATGGACGCAAAACCTTTGCTCCGGAAATTCTGGCCGGGTGTGTGGGTTGTGGTGTCTGTGAAATGATTTGCCCGGTGGAGCCGGCGGTCATCGTGATGGACGTCAGCCAAAGGGGTGAACCCATCAAGGTTCACACAGGGAATGGGGGTCACGCATGAGGCAGCTGATTGATTCCCTGTCGGTGCTTTTTGGCAACAAACCCCGTCAGGTCAAACCGGAAGAATTTTCCGAAGCGGCCCAGGCCCATCATGAGCTTCGCAACCAGAAACGCTCGGCCGAAGAGCGGGAACATATCAAGGCCCATCGTCGGCACAAAGCCGCACAGACCAAAACCTGGCGCGTTCGTCGCTGGATTGTTTTGGCGGTGGTCAACCTGATCTTTGTCCTGTCCTACAAATTTGATGTGCAGTTGGTGGAAGGCGCCTTGACCGGGTCCCGCTTTGTGGGCTTCCACATGGCCGATTTGAATGCAGCCCTGCAGGTGATGCTGGCCTACAAACAGGTCTTGATCAATTTGATGATCGGCATCGTCACCATCTTCATTGGCTGGTGGTTGCTGGGTGGTCGAACTTTCTGTTCCTGGGTGTGTCCGTACCATTTGCTGGGTGAATGGGCCGAGATCCTCCACTTGAAATTGGCGAAAAAGGGTTGGGCCAAGCATCATGATTTTGATCGCCGGGGCCGTTTGTGGCTGTGGATGGTCTTTGCGGTGCTCGCTTTTGTCACGGGCTACACCGTTTATGAAACCATCTCACCCACGGGCATTCTCAGCCGTGCGTTGATCTACGGTCCTGGCCTGGCGTTGATTTGGGTTGGGGCACTCTTGCTGTTCGAGATTTTTTACTCCCGGCGTTTCTGGTGTCGCTACGCCTGTCCCATTGGCCTGACTTATGGCTTGGTTGGTTCCATCTCGCCCTTGAAGGTGGTTCATGACGCCAGCAAATGTTTCCACGACGGTGCTTGCCGCGCTGTTTGCATGGTCCCGCATGTGTTGGAGCCCACGCGAAAAGGCCATGCTTTCGAGATCAAGACTGCTCTCGGTGCCGACTGCACTCGTTGCGCCCGCTGCATCGACGCCTGCCCCACAGAGGCCCTGAGTTTTCAGTTCAAAGCGATAGGAAAACCCAAGTGATTCGTTTCGAGAACCTGAAAAAATCATTCCGCGGCACCGAGGTGCTCAAGGGATTGGATCTGGAGATCAGCAAGGGTGATCGCAT
>JAUUYW010000196.1 GCA_030590265.1 Candidatus Krumholzibacteriia bacterium | reverse complement strand
CTTCAAACCCGAAGGTTGCAAGGTGATCGTTCCCACATCACCGGTTTGACCACCACTGGTGCCATAGAATGGAGTCTTGTCGGTCAAAATCTGAGTCAACTCGCGACCCTCGGCATCCTCACCTGCGGCGCGCACGGCCACCACTTTGCCGTTATCCTGCAAATTGTTGTAGCCAGTGAAAGCATTTGAATAACCAGCAAGATCAACATCTTTGGCCAGGATTTCCCAGGCGCCAATGCCGGCTTTGAAAACGCGGTCGCTTCCGCTCTGGGCCCGTTGTTTTTCCATGCAGACGGAAAAGCCGCCGCGATCCACGGTGTAGCCATCCTCTTCGGCCACCACTGCGGTCAGATCCACGGGAAAACCAAAAGTATCGTGCAGTTTGAATGCCTCTTCGCCGCTCAACTCGGAGCGGCCTTCAACCTTCATCTGTTTCTTGAATTCACCATAAACCGCCAGCCCGGAAGTGAGGGTTCGGCCGAAGCGTTCCTCTTCCTTGCGGATGGTAGCCAGGGTGCGCTCCTTGCGCTCGGCCAATTCCGGGTAGACATCACCCATCTCGTCGATGACCAATTCACTGACTTTCCAGAGAAACGGTTCTTCCATTCCCAGCAGATGTCCGTGACGGGCAGCCCGCCGCAGAATCCGGCGCACCACATAACCACGGCCTTCATTGGAAGGCATGGCTCCATCAGTGATGGTAAAGGCCACTGCCCGGGCGTGATCGGCGATGACCTGCATGCTGATCTTGTTTTCCCCTTCGGGCTTTTTGCCGCTCAGTTCGGCTGCCTTGGCCACCAAAGGAGTGAACAAATCGGTTTCGTAGTTGCTTTTCTTGCCCTGCATCACCGCCACCAGGCGTTCGAATCCCAGGCCGGTGTCGACACTTTGCATGGGCAGGGGAACCAGAGTGCCGTCTTTCTGACGATCATAGGCCATAAAAACATGGTTCCACAATTCTAGCCAACGGTCACAATCGCAGATGCCCACCTCGCATCCATCGGGATGGTCGCATTTCATTTCTTCGCCCTGGTCGAAGTGGATTTCAGTGCAGGGCCCGCAGGGACCGGTGTCGGCCATGGACCAGAAATTTTCGTCGTCACCTTTGTCCAGATCTCCCAGGCGGACCAGGCGTTCTACAGGGAACCCCACGTCTTCAGTCCATATTTTGAAGCTCTCGTCGTCATCTTTGTAGATGGAAACCCAGAGGCGGGCAGAATCGAGTTTAAATACTTCTGTAAGCAATTCCCAGCCCCAGGCAATGGACTCCTGCTTGTAGTAATCGCCAAAAGACCAGTTGCCCAGCATCTCAAAAAGGGTGTGATGACGAGCGTCCTTGCCAACTTCTTCCAAATCATTATGTTTGCCGCTGACGCGCATGCATTTTTGCACCGAGGCCGCCCGAACGTAATCGCGTTTTTCCAGGCCCAGAAAGACACTTTTGAATTGATTCATACCCGCGTTTGTGAAAATGAGAGTGGGATCGTCGAGGGGCACCAGAGAGCTGGAGCTCACCACTTGATGGTCCTTTTTGGCGAAAAATTCCAGGAAACGGGACCGAATTTCTTTTGCTTTCACTTCCACTCCATTCTCACGTAAAATCGATTTATTGCTTCAATGAGGCCCATACCGGCCGAAGAGACAGAATAGCACCGGGTTAACATCTCAGGTAAGGTGGCAGCCGAGCAAAGCTTTGCACTACCAATCAACAGCAGGATATTCAAAACAATCCGGACATTCCGGATAGTGTAAGTGGCGGAGGTTGGCTGGTCAACCTTTCGCCCAGTGGTCGGCCGTCTGTTTCTCGGCCCAGCCCTAGGTTTGGTAACTACCATGCGGAATATTTTTCATGTGGTGATCTCGCTGCTGATGTGGTGCCTTTTCGGCTACTACTGGTTTGTGGTCAGCAAGAGAGAAATCGGCGCCGAAACAGTGCAGGCCCTCGGTGTCTTGTCCATTGTCATCGTAGTTGGTTTGATAATCACCTTTTGGTGGGTGGCGCACAACAAACGTTTGGCTCGACGAAATCGGCGCCAAACCCCTGCGCCGGCGGTTCCTGAACCTTTTGAGGTGGACAACCTGAACCGCACCATCATTGCTCCGGACATCACCGAGTTGCAGTCAGCATCAATCATCGATATCGAATTGGTGCCCTTTACTGAAGAAGAAGAAGCCGCTGACCCGGACAACGAATATCCCGGTAAAAAGGTGTATTCCGTGGTTAGGGGGTCCCGCTGATGGATCTACACCATTTGGTTGTTTCCCTGGAGAATTCCTCTTTTTACATGGTTCTGCTGGTCTATTTTGCCTGGTACCCGTTGGTATCGAGTGTGATGTGGATTTTCACTTCCATCCTGTTCTATCGCCGCCGAGAGGGTGGCAAAGAAGGTGCCTTCGACCTTTTCTATGCCCTCAAAGATAAGCCGTTGGTCACTTTTATCATTCCAGCCTACAACGAAGAAGCCAACATCGCCTCCACTCTTGCCGGTGTTTTGAAAGTGGATTATCCCAACTTTGAGATTGTGGTTATCGATGACTGCAGCACCGACAACACCCTGCTGGAAATTGAACCTTTCCTGGATAATTCCCGAGTGCGCCTGGTGCGCAAAAAGGTCAATGAAGGCAAAGCTCTGGCCTTGAACGATGCCATACCCTTGACCCGGGGTGAGCTCATTCTGGTGATGGACGCCGACGCGGTGCCGGATGCTCACATTCTGGATTACCTGGTTCCTCACTTTAAATTCCCGCGCTGTGCCGCGGTGACCGGCAATCCCCGAGTTGTCAACCGGGAAAGTTTCCTCTCCAAGCTGCAGGCCATTGAGTTTGCTTCCATCATTTCGATGATGCGCCGGGCCCAACGGGTCTGGGGTCGCATCATGACCATGAGCGGCGTGGTGGGAATTTTCCGTCGCTCTGCACTCTTCGACGTTGGACTTTATTCTCCTGATATGGCCACCGAAGATATCGATTTGACCTGGCGTCTGCAATTGCGGCACTGGGACGTGAGGTACGAATCCCGTGCGGTGATGTGGATGCATGTGCCCCAATCACTGGTTGGCTTGTGGCGGCAACGACGGCGTTGGGCCCTGGGCCTGAGCCAGGTTTTGACTCGCCACTGGAAAGAGTTGCTGCAATGGAAGCACCGCCGTTTCTGGCCGGTGCTTGTTGAAGCCAACATGTCGGTGATCTGGGCCTATATCTACGTCATGCTGACGGTGGTTTGGGTGACCAGTTACGCGGTGGGGTATCCGCCTATCGGGGCCTCCCCCATCCCAAATTTCTGGGGAATGCTGATCGCCACCGTCTGCCTGGGCCAGCTGGTCACCGGAGTGATCTTGGACAAGGGATATGATGTGCTGCTGCCACGATATTTCGTGGTGGCCGTGTTCTATCCCCTGGTTTATTGGATTCTCATGGCCGTGATCACCGTCACCACCACGCCCCTGGGCTTGAACGTCAACCGTCAGAAGCGCAAATACACGCTTTGGAAACCCATCAGGGAGTAATCATGAAGGTCTTGCGCAATCTGTGGTGGATGCTTTTGTGGGTTCCGGCCAGTGCCTTTGCGGTCGATGCGGTGCCTGCCCAACCGGACACCAACATCATCAACACCCGCAAGGCCTGGGAAAAAGTCGCCGAAGCCCGGGATGCCGCCCATCAGGAACGTCACCATGAAGCGGTGGCCGACTATCTGGAAGCCTTGGCCAACGACGCCAGTCTGGTCAAAACAGTGGCTCAGGAAATTGCCTACCAGAAGCTGTGGCGAGAGGATGCAGACAAGGCCATCTTCTACTTCAAGCGTTACCTGGCCCGTCACCCTGATGAAAACAATCGGGATGTGCGCAAGGGTTTGGCCCAGGCCTACAGCTGGAGCGGTCGGCAGAAAGAAGCCATCGTGCTTTACCGGGAGCTGGTTGCCGAAGATGGAACCGATGGCGGAGCCCGCCTGGGTTTGGGTCGCAGCCTGATTTGGAACAATGAATTGCACGAAGGTTATGCCGTGGTGCGAGCCGTTGAAGATGGCTTCGAGGCCGACTCCAATGCAGGGCGTGAAAGCTCCAACTTCTTGCTCACGGTCATGGACAGCTACACCCCGCATTTGGGGCTCACGGCTGCCGCCAGCTGGGACAGCGACGGGCTGGATATCTACCGCTTCACTGCCGATGGTCATTTGGAGGTTTTTGGTAACAAATTGCTGCAAATCGCCCCATCGGTGGCGCAGTTTCGCATGCCCGACCAAGCAAATATCTTTGCTCCTCGATTTCAAATGGGGTTGGTGGGCACCATGGCCCATAACTGGTCCTTTCACGCCTATGCCTGGCTCGAGCACTACAGCAGCAAAGAGCCCATCAACAACAACACCGAAAAACTGGACTGGTTGCGACCCGGCGGCGACGCCTGGCTGACCTGGATGGCCACTCCCCGTCTGCGCATTGATTTTGGTGGCAGCTCCATGGCCCTGGAGACCTACCAGGCTTTCGACGAACACATCGACTTCCAACAAGCCAGCGCTTCCTTCGATTGGCGATTTGCCCGCCATTTCACTCTGGGAGGCGTGGGGATGCTGGCCGACTACAGCGACGGCAACAGCCGGCGCAATGGAGCTGCGCATCTTTTTTGGGGTCGCGAAGGCCGTCTGAAAATTCTCACCGGCCCAACCCTGACCTACATGGACTTCAGCGATCCTTACCCCGGTGGCTACTGGGCTCCAGATTGGGTGCGCAACGCCAGTTGGCGTCTGATGCTGGAAACCCGCACCAAAAGCATGACTTTCAAACTGGACGGCAGCGTGGGCCTGGAAGAAGAACTGGGCAGCGACGCCCTGACAGTGGCCGGTTTGGCCGGACGTTGGGGCTGGCGACTGGGTGATCGCACCCTCCTGGCGGCTGAAGCAGGTTACTCTCGCAGCCGGTTCAGCAGCGCCAGTGGGTACAACCGGAAATTCGCCAGTCTGAGTTTGAAGGCCATGTTCTGATGAAGAAATCCAGGCGCATTGTTCTGGTCCTGTTTCTGGTGGTGGTTGCCACCGTTGGACTGGCTCTGGTCCGCAGCAACCAAGGACCTGATCAACTGCCCACCGGCCGTCAGCACGATTATCAATTGGACCCACCGGGGCTGGCCAATCTTGAACCGGGCGATGTGGACCCGGGAGTTCCCGTCCTCTGTTATCACTATTTTCGAGGATCCTTCGATGTGCCCTACCTGCTCAAGGTTCTGGGGTCGGTTTTTTTCGGGATGCCGGCACTTGGTCCCAGGGAATTCTGGACCACGCCGGTAGGTCAGTTTGAACGTCATCTGAAATACTTCCAGGATACTGATACACGTGTGATGACTCTGGATGAAGTGGCCGATTTGCTGGACAGCGGTGCAGCCCTGCCTGCCAGGGCGGTGGTTTTGACCATCGACGACGCCGACCTCAGCGTCTACGAACAAGCCTGGCCCCTGTTGAAGAAATACGGTGTGAAGGCTCACCTCTTTGTGCCCACAGCCATGGTGGGAACACGTTGGAGCAGCTTGAACCTCTGCACCTGGCAGCAGCTCAAGGAAATGGCTGACTCGGGCCATGTGCTCATCGACTCGCACACCCGTCATTTGCATTACAAGATTGCCACCAGTGAAGGTCCCGAGCCCGTGTTTTTGCACGCTGGCTCCATAGAAGATGATGTAGTGGTTGACAACCGGCGCAGGGTTTCCGGGTTCAGTGTTGAGCAATGGATGTTGGATGACATTGGTGCTGTGAATAAGAGTTTGCAGGGCCTCTCTGGAGCTGTTGCCGAAGATATCCTGGCCAGCCGTCTGGACATCATCCAGGGGGTCGGCCAACCGCCGCGGTGGCTCTCCTGGCCCTATGGCTTTGCCGAAGACCGGCTGGACTCACTCACCAATGACCTTGGTTTCCGCGGCACGGTGAGCTTGCGTCCAAGCACCTACGGGCCTGGTGAATCGACCTTCCACGTGGGGCGCTTCTGCCTGACTGCCAAAACAACCATCGACCGAATCTCCTTGGTATTTCCTGACAATTCCCATTGAGCGATCTCCCCTTCTCCGGTACATTCTTCCCCTATGGTTATTGATCAATTCGGCTCCATTTCCACTTGGAGGCATAGTGATGCGTAAGCTGATGTTGCTGTTTCTATTTGCCCTGGTTTGGCTGCTGGCGCCCCTGCAGGAAACTGCCCAGGCTCAATTTCTCAAATCTCCCTATTTTGAAAAAATTAAACGTGGAGAGCCGCTGGTGGTGGCGCTTCACAAAGGATCCCCGCCTTTTTGTTTGCGTGATAAGGATGGTGTCCCCCACGGCATTGATGTTGAAATCGCCCAGCGGTTGGGCCAGGTTCTCAATGCGGACATCACATTTGTATATCCGGAATTCAAGGACATCATCGGAAAAATTCAGGATGGTTCCATCGATTTAGCCATCAGCAACCTGACTATCACCGTGGAAAGGGCAACCCAGGTTTCATTCAGCCACAGCTATATGGATATCTCCCAGG
>JAUUYW010000551.1 GCA_030590265.1 Candidatus Krumholzibacteriia bacterium | reverse complement strand
GAGGTTATCGAGGTGGATATCTGCCTGGAGAGCGGCGGGCCATTGAACGGGGTTTGCGTGACGGCAGTGTCAGTACGGTGGTCTCAACCAACGCTCTCGAATTGGGTATCGATATTGGGCGGTTGGATGTTTGTGTGATGGCTGGTTACGCTGGCACAGTGGCCAGCACCTGGCAGCAGGCTGGTCGTGCAGGTCGTCGGCAAAACCTCAGTGCAGTGGTGCTGGTGGCTTCGAGCAGTCCGGCCGACCAGTACATCATCAACAATCCGGATTACTTTTTTGGGCGCAGTCCCGAACACGCCACTCTCGATCCGGACAATCTCATTATTTTAATCAGCCATTTGAAATGCGCGGCTTTTGAACTGCCTTTCATCACCGATGAACATTTCGGGGAACAACGAGTCGGGGAAATTCTCAACTACCTGGCCGACCAGGGTGTGCTGCACTTTAGCGGGGACCGTTACCACTGGATGGCCGACACCTATCCCGCAGAAGACGTCAGCCTGCGCAGTGCTGCACCCGACAATGTTGTGATCATTGACCAAAGCGTTCGTGGCGGATTGATTATCGGAGAGATGGACCTTTTCAGTGCCCAGGAAATGTTGCACGACAACGCCGTCTACATTCATGGTGCCCAGCAGTATCACGTGGATCGCCTGGACTGGGATCGCCGGGAGGCCCACGTGCAACCTGTGCAGGTGGAGTATTACACCGATGCCCAACGCAAGAGCGAATTGAAAACCTTGACTGCCGATGAGAGCATCCCTTTCCATTACGGCGATTTGGCCGTGGGGGAAGTGGGCCTGGTTTCCAAAGTCACGGTCTACAAGAAAATCAAACTGGGGACCCACGAAAATGTTGGTGCCGGGCGAGTGCATTTGCCTGAAATGGAAATGCATACGGTGAGTTTCTGGTGGGAACTTCCGGAAGATGTGACCGAGATCATGTCCGCCGAGGGTTTGGATCTGGGTGATGGTCTCAAGGGCCTGGCCCATTTGTTGAGTCGGGTGGCTCCCGTTTTTATCATGGCCGATCCTTCAGATTTGCATTCCACTGCCATGGTGAAGTCTCCTTTTACCGGCAAGCCAACTCTATACATTTACGACGCGTTTCCTGGGGGCGTTGGTTATGCGCGCCGCATTCATCAGCAGTTTGCTGAAATTTGTCATTCGGCCCGGGAGCATCTCCACGCCTGCCCCTGTGAAAAAGGTTGCCCTTCCTGTGTGGGACCAGCCACCGAAAGTGGCAGCACGGCCCGTCAGGCTGCTGCCTGGTTGTTGATGCGTTCGGCTGCTGCCGCCGCTGAGGGCTGAGATGGATCTGCGCAAACGCCTGGCCAACCTTGATCGTCTGACTCGTAACAACAAATCCCAGTCGGATCATGATCTTAATCCAAAAACAGGTTTGCCGGTGTCTCATGAACCTGTACCAGAACAAACCCTGCTTGATTTGGGCCTGACCGCGGGCGGTACTGGCCAATGGCCTGCCTGGGTGCGGAACTACCACGAAGATCTATCCGTGCCGGTGGCTGATATCCCTCCCCTCAATGGTTTTTTTACCCGGGCCCACGAAGCCAACCCCGAATCTGGTGACATCCTTTTTCTGGACACTGAAACAACCGGTTTGGCCGGGGGCACCGGTACCATTGCTTTCCTGGTAGGGGTGGGTTGGATTTCCGGAGATCGATTTGTTTCGCGCCAGTATTTTCTTCCCGATTTTGCCCATGAAAGTCACATGCTGTCCGAATTGCACCAGCTGGCCAAAGGGTTTGCGGTGGTGATCACATTCAATGGAGCTTCCTTTGATTTGCCGTTGTTGCGCACTCGAGCCCTGATGAACCGTCTGCCTGACCCG
>JAUUYW010000173.1 GCA_030590265.1 Candidatus Krumholzibacteriia bacterium | reverse complement strand
CACATGGCTCGGTCCGAGGTTTCCCGACACGCTCCTAGTACCGAAATTGTTTTGCAATTCGAAAGGACTCGCCCATGGCAAGCGCCCGTGGATGTTTCAAGAATGGCTGCCTTGGTTGCCTCGGTTTTATCGTATTAATCCTGCTAATTGTGGGAGTGACGGCACTGTTGGCCTGGAATGATTCCAAAAACAGCACACCTGTCGACCATGTTTTTGCGCCCCTGGCACCTTTGGCGCCTCAGGTGCCCCAAGAACCCTTGGAGGCCGATGAAGGCCCCTTGATGGTGGGGTATGGTGGCAAAGTTGTGCTGAACATGGCCCAGGGAGAGTTCTATATCCACGCTGCAGAGCCCGGTGAAGGTTTGCGCATTGAAGCCGTGTATGACGATGAACTCTACGACCTGACCCAGGAATTTATCACCTTGCCCGACTCGACCTGGCAATACGAATTGGAATTCCAGAGGACTGGTGGTGGCATGCGGGCTTTCCTGCAATCCGTTTTTTCCAAGGGTCCTTCGGCCCAAATAAAAATCTATCTGCCTCCGGAAATTCCCCTGGACCTTGTATCAGACATTTCCAAGGGTGGATTTGAAAGTGATTTGGGCGGTCTGTGGCTGACTTCGGTGGATTTGAATGTGCACCAGGGTGGTTTTGAGCTGGAGATCAGCGAGCCCCTGAAAGAGCCCCTGAACAGTTTCCGCATCAAAAGCAACATGGGTGGTTTTTCCGCTGATGGACTGGGCAACGCCAGTCCGAAAGTTCTGGAGGTAACCTGCTCCATGGGTGGAGCCGAAGTGGACCTCAGTGGTGCCTGGCAGAATGATTGTGATGTGAATCTGTCCATCAAAATGGGTGGCATGGCCGTTATTATCCCAAGAGATATCAAGGTCCTGCGTGGGGCAGCGGAAATTGAAAGCATGACCGCAGCCGATGTCGAAGTGGGCGAGCCGGTTCTGCGGTTGCGCACTCGGGCTCAGTATGGGGAAATTGAAGTAGTTCATTGATGAATTATTTCAAAAAAAAATAGCATAAATGGGCCCAATGGGTTAGCGTTATCAAGTTAATTGGATGAATATGTTCAGTTGCGCCAGTGGTGCTACTGGCGTTTGGAAATTCCCTCGACCGTCGGGGGATTGTGTCCGGCAACAGGCCGGGCTGGTTCTAAGACCCACGGATTTTCGGAGATCGCCGAAGTTCAAAGGTCTGGTGTTTGCCGGAGATCCGGCACTTGGAGAAATTGAAAATGAAGAAGATCTACATGGGCAACCTGCCTTTCACAGCCACCGAAGACGAAATTCGCGACCTGGTTGGTCAGCATGGAACCGTGCACAGTGTTGCTCTGATCAACGACCGTGAGACCGGCCGCCCCCGTGGCTTCGGTTTCGTGGAAGTTGATGACGAAGCCCTGAACAACGTGATCCAGGCTCTCGACGGCTTTGAAATGAATGGTCGCGCCCTGCGCGTCAACGAAGCCCAGGAACGTCCCCGCCGTGAAGGCGGTGGCGGTGGCGGTGGCTACGGTGGCGGCGGTGGCGGCGGCGGTGGCGGCGGCGGCCGCTGGTAAGCCAGCCCTCCCTTCATTTGGAAAAAACCCCGTGTCCCATGGATGCGGGGTTTTTCTTTTGAGTTATCATGGCTGAAGTCCGCACTCATTATCATCCCCAGCAAAACAGGTCGCCATGCTTTCACCCCGAATAATGCTGATTCTCGCCCAAGCCACTTTGACTCTGGGATTCCTTTCCCTTGTTTATGCCTCAGTGCGCCTTTTCCTGCGAGCCATAGCAGCGGGGATGCCTGTCTGGCACCTCTATTGGATCGTTCCGGTTAGCATTGTTGTGGGTAGCTTCAAGGCCATCAAGGTCATGCGCAAACGCATGCGGCAGAACATGGCCCGGCTGCAGGCTGCCAATGGCGGTCTCTGGCCCTGGGATATTTATCCCCGTCCCTTGTTTATCTTTATTCTCTCAATGATACTGCTGATGTTTGCCCTCAAAAGAGTGTTTGCAGGCAACGCCATGGGCTTGGGCTTTCTCGGAGGATTGGATCTGGCTGTTGCGGTGGCTTTGCTGGTGGCTTCTTTTGAGTATCGGCGATAGTTCCTGCTGGCAATTTTACGAATTCTCCCGAATAGCAGCCAAAAACCTATCCCCATACCGCTCAAGTTTGGTTTGCCCCACCCCGCTGATAGTCAGAAAACCAGCATCATCCACCGGCCGATATAGAGCCATGGCCACCAAAGTCTTGTCGTGGAAGATGACATAAGGCGGCACTTCCTGCTCCGCAGCAATGGTGCGCCGAAGCTCACGCAAATTCTCGAAGAGCTCTTGATTGGCCGTGCTTTCCTCTTCAGTCCCGGTTTCCAGCAAAGCAGCCGCAGTGGCCTTCTTCTTTTTGGGTTTTGCCGCCCGAGCCTTCACTGCGGTTTCCTTGCGCAGATGCAGCTCGGTCTCTCCTTTGAGAACCAAACGGGCCGCTGGAGTGAGTCGCAACCCTCCATAACCCTCCAAATCCACAGCCAACAATCCTCGGGTCACCAGTTGCCGGATGACGGATCGCCACTGCCAGGCATCAAACTCGGTGCCGATGCCATAGGTACTCAATCGATCGTGCCCGAAACGAAAAATCCGTTCGCTCTCGCTGCCGCGCAATACATCAATGATGTACAAAGCGCCAAATCGCTGCCCAGTGCGCACAATGCAGGACAGAAGTTTTTGCGCGGCTTCGGTGCCGTCGAAAGTATCCACGGGTTCAAGACAGGTGTCGCAGTTACCGCATGGCTTTTCCAGGATTTCGCCAAAGTATTCAAGCAGGAGTTGCCGCCGACAGGAAACAGTTTCGCAATAGCCCAGCATGGTATCGAGTTTCTGCCGCTCGCTGCGTTTGAACTGTTCATCGGCATCGCTGCTTTCAGCCAAACGGGCCTGCAAAATGACATCCTGCATTCCATAAGCCATCCACGCATTGGCCGGCAAGCCATCCCGCCCGGCTCGTCCGGTTTCCTGATAATAAGCTTCAATGCTTTTAGGCAAATCCAGATGGGCCACAAAGCGCACATCGGGCTTGTCGATGCCCATACCAAAGGCAATGGTCGCCACCATGATAAGACCATCTTCGATGAGGAATCGTTCCTGATTTTTTTTGCGCACCCAGGCGGGCAATCCTGCGTGATAGGGCAAGGCAGGGATACCATTTTCACTGAGATACTCAGCAAATTTTTCAGTGCGTTTCCGCGACAGGCAATAAATGATGCCCGCATCGCCAGAATGTTCATTGCGGATGAAATCCAAAATCTGTTGCCGCTCGTTCACCTTGCCGGTGACCCGATAGCGAATATTTGGTCGATCGAAGCCGGAAATAAAGGTGCAACCATCACCGAGACGAAGTTTTTCGACAATCTCTTTGCGAGTTCGCTGATCAGCCGTTGCAGTGCAAGCCAGCATGGGCAACTCGGGCCAGCGGTCGCGCAAAGTGTCAAGCTGCAGATACTCCGGGCGGAAATCGTGTCCCCAGCGGGAGATACAATGGGCTTCGTCGATGGCAACCAGCGACAGCTCGCAACGGTCCAGCAAATCAAGAGTGGTGGGTTGCAGGAGGCGTTCAGGGGCCAGGTATACCAAGTCCAGTTCGCCGCGCACCAACTGGCTCTCCACTTCACGAATCTCTTCAATGGGCAGGCTGGAATTCAAACAGGCAGCCCGCACACCCACTTGCCGAAGGGCGCTGACTTGATCCTGCATCAAGGCGATCAGCGGCGAAACCACCAATCCAGTGCCCTGGCGAATCATGGCTGGGATTTGGAAACAGAGGCTCTTGCCACCGCCGGTGGGCATCAGCACCAGGCTGTGCCCACCGGCAATGAGGTGGTCGATGATCTCCTGCTGGTGACCACGAAAAGTATCGTAGCCGAAGACGTTGTTGAGCAAGGTAGTGGCTGTGCGGGTCATGGTATTCCATTTCAAAAAAAGTTAGTGCGAACCAGGGTAAATCTTCACCAAAGATTCAGCAACCCGCGTGCCGAATTCATGTCGCAAGAAAACCCACTACACTCCAGCCTGACCATCCCTTTGAAATACTAGCGATACAAAGAGAGCACTGAGTCATATGAAATTTGTTCGGTGGCAGAACTGGATTTCCAACCAATGGGAACAATTCCCAAAAGCTGCCAATCATTTTGCTCCCCACCAGAAACATCAACAGCATAAAAAACCAACGTTTGGTCGATCTGATAACGGTGATAATTGGGATTGTTGAAATAAATCACCACCGAGTACGCGGCAAATTGGACATTTTCAAAATCCCCAAAATAATCTGTCGCTTCGTCCACAGGTTCCCAGGTTCCCTGCAGGTCCAAAACAGCAATGTCAATGCTCTCAACTGAAGGAATGGCTATACCCGCTTCATTAACCCCGTCCTGCCCGGAAAACATATTCTCAGCAATGGCAATGGCCTGGGCCTGGTCAAAATACAAATGCTCCAGCGGATTGTCCGACCCCTCCCATGCATCAAATGTTTCCTGCAAAACAATGATGCGATGATCTTCATTGATGATGTGTTCATAACCTTCGATATACATGTCTTCATTAACGGTTTTAAAGTTGTTCATCAAAATATGGGGAGTGGTGGAAGCTGGTAGATCCACAGGATCAGGACCCGGATCCGGATCGGCAGGATCATCGCTGCAACCCTGCATCAGCATCATTCCCAAAACCAGAACCAACCCTACCAAAAGCAATCCCAACCACGTTCTGTTTTTCATGATTATCCCTTTCAGATGTATATCTTGCTGTTTGGTCTTTTTCAGTTCAATTTTCAGCTGCACCCAATTCATAAATGTAGGCACCACGGCCCCAATGTTCCAGGGAGGATTGGCTATGGTGTTCTGGAACTTGTGCAAATAGGCAGTTAGAACCCTCCAGCCTGCCCATCCTTCCTGGACTCCGAAGCGCCAAAATAAACCTGCTTATCCTCATCCCACAAAATCGCCTGATACCCCCCAAATGACCCCACATTAACACCCAACCGATGCCCTCTCTCGACCAAGGCTCGCCTCACTTCATAGCCAATCCCCGTTTCCAGATAAACCGTCCCGCCATCCACCATCACTTCTCCGGTAGGTTCAGAGGACCCCACATGCAAAATCCGTGGAGCATCGCCGGCTTCCTGGAGATTCATGCCAAAGTCCACCAGGTTGATGATGATCTGAGCGTGGGCCTGAGGCTGGGTTGCCCCTCCCATTACCCCGAAGCTCAACCAGGGTTTTCCCTCGCGTGTGGCAAAAGCTGGAATGATCGTGTGGAAAGGCCGTTTGCCGGGAGCGTAGGAGTTGGCTTCGCCTTCCTTCAGATTGAAAAGTTCCCCCCGGTCCTGCAGCCCAAACCCCAGCCCTTTGGGGCACACTCCGCAACCCATGCCCCGATAGTTGCTCTGGATCAAAGAGACCATGTTGCCGTCCTTATCGGCTGTGGTCAGATAGATTGTATCGCCTTCATAAAGGGCCGGATTGCCGGCATCAAGCCGCCGGCTGGCCCTCTCACCAATCAATTCCCGACGCTCAGCCGCATACTCCTTGCTGATCAATCCCTTCACCGGGACCTCAGCAAATTCCATATCGGCGTAAAACTTGGCCCGATCTTCGAAAGCCAGCTTTTTGGCCTCAACAAAAGCGTGAATATATTCGACGCTGGCAAAACCGTAGTCGGCCAAGGGAAAGCCTTCGAGGATGTTCAATATCTGAAGGGCGGCAATACCCTGGCCATTGGGCGGCAACTCCCAAACTTCCACATCCCGATAGGTGGTTGAAACGGGATCCACCCACTCACTGCGGTGAGCGGCCATGTCTTCAAGGGTCAGGTATCCTCCTGCATCCTGCACCGTTGAAGCGATGATTTCAGCCAGTTCACCTTTGTAAAATGACTCGCGACCTTCATCGCCCTGGGCAATGATTTCCAGAGTGCGGGCGAGATTCTCATTGCGCCATATCTCACCTTTTTGCGGGGCGCGGCCATCAGTGGTGAAGGTCTGCAAAAAGTTCGCCTGATCCTGCCGGGTGGGTACACTGAGATTCCAATAGTAGGCAATCAATTCGGTGACGGGGAATCCTTCACGGGCATACCCAATGGCCGGTTCGAGCACTTCGGCCAGGGAGAGTTTGCCAAACTTGTTGTGCATTTCAAACCAGCCGTCCACGCAACCGGGCACAGTGATGGGCAATGGTCCGTAGGGAGGAATGTATTCCAATTGGCGGTTGCGAAAATCATTCAGAGTCAAACTTTGCGGGGACCGGCCACTGGCATTCAGTCCATGAAGCTGCTCCGATTCAGCATCCCAGATGATGGCAAACAAATCGCCGCCCATGCCGTTGCCGGTGGGCTCCATCAAACCGAGGGCTGCGTTGGCGGCGATGGCCGCATCCACGGCGGAGCCACCCTTTTTGAGGATATCCAAGGCGATCTGAGTAGCCAGGGGATGACTGGTGGCGGCCATGCCGTTGCGGGCGATCACTTCACTGCGAGTGGCAAAAGCGTGCCCGGTGATGCGATCAGCTGCCTGGCAGGTAGCGGTTGGGTTGACAAATGCCAGCAGAACCGAAACTGCGCTGATCCAGAGTAAATTCTTCCCCATGGCCAAATCCCTTTCTGATGCAGAGTCCCTTTCCAGTTTCCTGGTAACTGGAGGGGACATGATACCATTTCCCTGTCTGCTTGCAGAGACTTAGATTTGAACAGACTTGGATTTGAACCGGAAATAAATGACCACTTGGTTGGGGGAATGTCCCCATACGCACACAGGAGGAGCATCCGTGAAACCCCAAATTTTTGCCTTGCTGACGGCTGCCGCCTGGGGCATCGGTGGCTATTTTGAGAAAAAGGGACTGCACCTGGGCAATTTGCCGCCCCAATTGGGCATCACCATTCGCACCGCGGTGGCGCTGGTGATTCTGGGTGCGGTGAGTGCCCCTCATTGGAAGATGCTGACCCAGGCTTCCCCGCGGGCTCTGGCCTACATGATTGTCGGTGGTGGAGTTGTGGCCGGCTCCATAGGAATGCTGTGTTTTTATACTGCCTTGAAAGGTGCTCCGCTTTCCAAAGTCATGCCCAT
>JAUUYW010000111.1 GCA_030590265.1 Candidatus Krumholzibacteriia bacterium | reverse complement strand
TGTCTATTTCCCGTCCACTAATCGCTTCCAACGCCGCCACCGCAGCCGGCCGCGCCGCTTCAATGTCTTTCTCTTCGCCTCCTATGTAAACGCGCCCGAAACTGCCGAAGGCCCGCACTTCCAGGATATTGATGTCAGCAGCTTTTTCCGCCTCGTTGGCCGCCAGCGCCGCATATGCTGCCGGTTCACACTCCAATACGAACAAGGTTTGTCCAGACAGGATCAGGTTCCCGTGGCGCATGCGATTGATCAGCATGCACTGGTGGTCGTCCAGATGACGCACCACCTGGTCCGACACAATGCGGGCCTTGAGGCGTTGGTCCTCCGATAGATCCAACGCCTCAAGGATGGCCTGGCCGGCGGCTCGCACGTCGGCCAGGCTGTCTGAATGCACCTCGAGCATGCCGAAATGTCGTTCAACGATTTGCATACCCGGCGTCACGTTGGTGCTTTTCAGAGCAATGTCCATCACCCGATTGATTTCAATTCCCGGCGCAATCTCCACAAACAAACTGGCCTGCCCCACCTTGGGCAAAAAACCCTGGGCCACTGTTGCCTGAAAACTGGCAAACTGGGGTTGCAGGTTGTCGATCACACAAAATGCCCGCAGGTCGACGCTCATCTTTTCTCCTTAACCGTGTTCAATTAACTTGCCGTCGATTGTTTTGCTTCTTGAACAATACCGATGCTCGCGCTGGCGCCGATGCGGGTGGCCCCCGCGTCGATCATTCGCTTGGCATCGGTGAAACTTCTGATGCCACCGGAAGCCTTCACTTCCATGCCGGCGCCCCGCACCACCGAAGCCATCAGAGCAATGTCTTCAGCTGTTGCTCCACCCGAGGCAAAACCCGTGCTGGTCTTGACGAAATTTGCCCGAGCTCTTTTGGCCAATTCACAAACCCTGACTTTTTCTTCATCTGTGAGCAGTGCGGTTTCGATGATGACTTTGCAGACGGCGCTGCCATCGCGGCAGGCTTCGGTCACGGCCAGGATGTCCCGCAAAACGTAGTCGTCATCCCCACCCTTTAAACGGCCCACGTTGATGACCATATCGATTTCCTTGGCTCCATCACGAATGGCCTTGCGTGTTTCCATTGCTTTGATCTCAGGAGTTGCCGCACCCAGTGGAAAACCGACAACCGAACAAGTCAGCACCTTGGTGCCGCGCAAACCTTCGGCCACTGTTTTCACCCAACAAGGATTGACACACACCGACCGGAAAGAATGTTCGCGGGCTTCAGCCACAATGGTCTGCACCATTTCCAGGGTTGCGTCGGGTTTGAGAATTGTATGGTCGATATAGCGGGCCAATTCCTCTGGAACCTTGCCTGGGGAATCCAGACCGTGGGTCAAACGCCGGGCCCCAAGTTCGATAAACTGCTGAGCCGTGGTGGGACAACTGCCCACACAAGGACCGGCGTGAAAAGCATCAGCTCCGCTTCCGCCACCCAACAAGCCTTCCAGGCGGGAAACAATGCGGCCCATGTCCTCTTCACTCAGATCAATCAATCCCGAACCTATCAGCGCAGCTGGGGCGGCCTGACTGACGGCGTCACCTCCACCGTCAACAATCATCGCCACTCGACGCTGGTGCCTTGGCTCGGTGCAATCGGTGGTCAAAAAGACATCGACAATTTGTGCCGCCAGGTTGCCGCCGATCAGGCCCGCGCCCAGGGTCAACAAATTGGCGTCATTGTGTTCGCGACCATTGCGAGCACTGGACAAGTCGTATGCCATGGCCGCGCGCACGCCTGGAACCTTGTTCGCTACCATGGACGAACCAATTCCCGCGCCATCGATCATCACTCCGCGTTCGGCTTGCCCGGCAGCCACCGCTTCGGCCACCAAACGGGCGTATTTGGGATAGTCCACCGCATTGGTCGAATCGCAGCCCAAATCCAAAAGTTCATGACCCTGGCCCTGCAAGTGGGCCAGGAGCGTTTTTTTCAGTTCGAAACCGCCGTGATCAGAACCGATGGCGATCTTCATGGCCTGTTACCTCTTGGTTTGATTGCCTCTATGTTTGATTGTCTCATTGTCTGATGGTGCCACCGTGGGCCTTTTACCAAACCTGAGAGTCATCGTTTCGAGAGCGTTTTTTGGGCGATGGAGAATGTCCTCCGCCCATTTTGCGCAAAGTTGAATCAAATGCTGGCATTCCCAGAGCCCGGCCCAGTTGTTGTCCGTGCGCCTGCAACTGATCCCATCCGTGAGACGAAAGCCGAAATGCAGTGACTTGGCGATTGCCCTGTTTGACCTTCTCCGCCTCCAAATATCCTGCCGCAACCAGCTTCCGTGCCTGCACGTGCAGATTTCCATCGGCGAGGCCCGTTTCATTGCGCAAAGCCGTGAATGTCCAGGGTTGATGGTTTGCAAGGGTCAGGACAATGGCAAGGCGGGCGTTGGTGCCCAGCAACTCGTCCATGTCTTGCGCCTTCATTGCCTGATACCCTCCACCTGGATGCATTGGATTTAACTTTGTAATATGAAGTAAAACTGATGCAGCCTACCTTTGTCAAGCCAATTGTTTTTACTTTTTTTTGTGAAGTAAATTTCAGAGCCTAAAGAAGATTAATCAACCACGCTGTGCCGCGGAGAATGTTGCCCGGTTCCCTGGCAAATAGGCTCCCAGTTATGGTGAATCCTTCGAAATCATCAAAAACAGAACCCGCTGGCGGGAACTGTGTCCGGTTGTTGAGGATGGGAAACCCCCGAATCACTAACCCTGCAGAATTTTACACCGGTTTCTATCCTGTTGTGACTTAAGTCAGAATTACCAGGCCACGGCACGCATTAAGAACTTGATCCGAATCAGCAATTAGGAATCCCATCTTGAGGAGAAACCCCAGGACCTCACTTTACTAAATGAAGCAAAATTCCAAACGAGACAAGCAATTCCACCAACCCATTATACTTTATTAAATAAAGCTATTTACCTACTGAGTTTCCTCCCAGAGTATGTGTTACCATACTTTGCGGTCTTCCCAATGAATATCAGTGCGATTGTTCAGGAGTTTTCCATTGGATTCCAACAAACAGCGCGAACAACTCTTAGACTCCTGGTTAGCCTTGACTGGCGAAGATCACACCTCGGAAGACCCCATCCGCCTGCCCATGCTCAGCGGCAGCATGCTGCCCCATATTCCCGTGCAATCGGTGATCCATATCAAAAAAACCAAAGCCCGTTATTGCCGCCCCGGTGATGTAGTGGTATATCGGGTTGGAGACCGCCTTGTGGCCCACCGAATGCTTTTGCGCCTGGGTTGGCCTTCAGCCCTGCACATATTTGAAAAAGGGGACGCCAACGACCGAGGGAGTTGGATTCGTGGCCACCAGGTTTTAGGTTTGGCCATGGCGGTGGAATTGAAAGACGGAGAACCGGCTCAACCTTTGCGTTGCGACCCCAACCTGGCTTTTGCAGGTTTATGGGCCGATTTCCTGCATCGGGTTTTGGCCTTTCCCCGACGCCTCAAACGCTGGATATTCAGTTCACGCTCCGGTTCAGATTCCGGTCCCCAATCTGGCCCGGAAAAATGATTCCCTGGCAATCAACCCTTTGAGGGAGATTTTCGTGACAGGCCAAAAACCAAATGAATACCGACTCAACCTCGGTGGATCCATTATGGCACTGCACTGCACTCCTGAGGCCTTTGCCCCGGCCCTTGCCCAATGGTTCAAGTGTCCTTCCGACACCGGGAAGCCCCACATCAACCTTGATTTTGAACTCATTGCGCACAAGGACACCCTCGAGCTGCCCAATACATTGCTCATGACCAAATCCCTCAACCCGGACGGCAGTTTCGACATTGCCAATGGGTTGATCACCGGGCATTTCGACAGCTCCAGCCATGAAGGCCACATCCGGGCCAAAGGCGCCCTGACCCGAGGATCGCTGATGCGGGTGATGGAGCAGATTTTCTACCAGGCCTTCCATTCAGCCCGGCAGACTTCCGGAATCGATACGGTGATGATGCATTCTTCAGCCGTCATCGCGGCCGGCTCCGGGTTTCTCTTTGTAGGACCTTCTGAAGCCGGCAAAACCACCGCTGCCCTGAACAGCTCAGCCCACCACGTTTTGGGTGATGAAATGAACCTGGTCTTGGACAACCCTGCCAACCTTATTCTGGAAGGAACTCCCTTTAACGGCACTTTCAAGGCCAAAAAGCCGGGCCGGGCTCCGTTGAGGGCCGTGTTTCTGATCCAACAGGCTCCCCATCACCGGATTTCGGCCATCAATTCAGCCGAAGCGGCCACTTTGCTAGCCGCTGAAGTGGTTCCACCGGTGGGGCTGGATCAAATTCCCGGTCCCGAGACTGTGCCGGCCATGGTCGACAGCGCCCTGGCCATCATTGACAAGGTCCCTGTTTATCGCCTGGAATTGATGCCTGATGCGGGATTCTGGAAGGTCATCAATGAACACTTTGATTTGGGTCTTTAGGGAGATATATTGCTTAAACCTGGTTTTGATTAAGGAGTTAGCATGAATCTCAAAACTGTCTTCAGCCAAAACAAACTCTGCCCGGTGCGATCCCTTGGCGATGGCCAGGTTATCATGGCACCCAGCGGCGATACGACCCATTCCCTGGAAGATATCGGTGTTTTTATCTGGAATCAGCTGGATGGGCAACAAAACCTGCAAAATGTGCTCGATGCCATCCTAGAAGAATACGATGTGAATGAAGATGAAGCCCGCACAGATTTGCTCGAATTTATCGACCAAATGCAGGCCGAAGGCTTGATATTGGAGACATAATTTCAATTTTTCTCACAATGTTACTGTTTCGGGAGGATTTTTGGGCCTCCAAGTGTTATTATTAGGGCAATTCAAATCTCGTCATCATCTTGTATGTCCCAAGAGGAGATAAACATGAAGTTCGCCCCCGAAAACCGGTCTGTCCTGACCAGCCTCCTGCTTTTCATGATTGCCATTGGCCTTCTCGGCGCATCAGGCTTCGTCTATGCCGCGGACCGCACAGTGGTGGGTGAGCTCTGGTCGGCCGACAACTGACCTTATTGCCCTTCCGCGGTCGCGGGAATCAACGAACTGGAAAATGTTTACGGAACCGATCAGTTCCTGCCGATGACTTTTTACCTTGGCGGCACCTACTCCATCCCCGAAGGCAACGCCCGAGCCGGTTGGTACGGTTTCAATGGAACTCCCTCAGCAGTTTTTGATGGAGTCCTGGAGAGTGTGGGCGGCCAGCCCAGTGGCTCTCTTTTCGCCACCTACCAGCCCATGGTGGTGAGCCGAATGGCCATCAGCAGCCCCCTGATCATGAACGCCGCCTATGTTGCCCTCGGCAATGAGATCAGTGTTTCGGTGACCATTCAGGTGGATGAAGCCATCTCCAATACCAACAATCAGGTGCATTTCTTTGTTTGCCAGGAGGGTTACCACAACCAAAGCAACATGGTGGTGGATATGCTCGATTCGGAAGCCTTCAGCCTCGACACACCTGGTCAAAGCACCGTGGTCAGCCGCGACTTCACCCTGCAGGGCTCCTTCAATGAAGAGGACCTGAGGCTGGTCGTCATTGTGCAAAACACCTCCTCCAAAGAGATCCTCCAGGCCACCTTGGCCACTGCGGACTATGCCGGCACCATCATCGTGGACGCCGACCCCAATGGCATCAACGCTCCCTGGAATCTGCAAGGCCCCGAAGGGCTGAACTTCTCCGGTGCCGGAGACCGCAGCATCAACATGTTCTTCACCGGCGACTACACACTTACCTTTTTGGACGTGCCCGCCTGGACATCTCCTGCTAACAATCCCCAGACCCTCACCCTGGTTGAAGATGGCCTGATCACCTTCGCAGGCACGTATACCGATGGCCCCTTCGACATCTACACCGATGGCCCCATCAACGATGCCGGTCTAGGTCAGGGAGTCAGCCTCATCGACTTCGACAACGATGGTGACCTGGATATTCACGTGGTGAACGACGGCACCGCCGATCTGCTCCTGCGCAACGACGGCGACCTCAGCTTCACCGACGTGGCCAGTGGCCTCATTGCCGACCCCGGCAGCGGTCGCAGCGGTGCCTGGGTCGACTACAACCGCGACGGCAACCTGGATGTGTATCTTGGTCGCAACGGCGAAACCAACCTGTTGCTGGCCGGTGATGGCGCCGGCGGGTTCCTGGTTCCCAACAGTGTCGGCCTGGATGACGACGGACCAGCCTCCAGCGTTTCCTGGTCAGATTACAATCTGGATGGAAACCTGGATGTTTTCGTGGCCAACCAAAGCACCCCCAATCTGCTGCTCAACAGCCTGGGTGATTTGGGAGGCGGGTTCTATCTCTTCACTTCCGCCAGCGGATCCTATTCTGACAACGGCAACGCCAATGGGGTCAATTGGATCGATTTGGACGGCGACCAACGTCCTGAGTTGTATATCGTCAACAGCTTCAGTGGCAATCTGTTGTTGCACAATACCGAAATCGGATTCAACGATATATCCAACTCTTCGGGTTTGAACGACATCGCCAATGGAGTTGGCTCCGCCTGGGGCGACTTCGACAACGATGGTGATTTCGACCTGTACCTCAGCAACGACGGCATGGCCGACAAGCTGTTCATCAACGGCGGCAATCTCCTGTTCACTCCCACGGTGAGCGAAAACACTTCCGACATGGGTCACGGTCGCGGTGTTGTTTGCGCCGATTTCAACAACGATACCAACCTTGATATCTATGTCGTTCGTCACAACGAACCTGACCTTTTCCTGCTCAGTGACGGGCAAGGTGAATTCATTCGGGTTCCGGTGGGCCCGGCCGAAGCCGACGGCCCCGGCAACGCCGTTGCCTGTGGTGACATCGATGGTGATGGCGATCTTGACCTTTTCATCACCCGTGAAGGCCAGGGTAATGTGCTTTTTGCCAACAACATGGCTGCAGACAATAATTTCGTGGAGATCAGCCTGATTGGCTCCGAGGTTCAGCCCGATGCCATTGGTGCCGTAATCCGCCTGACGGCTGGTGAGCTGAACCTGATTCGGAAAATCAGTTCCAGCAGTGGTTACCTGGCCATGGACGCCTGCACTGCTCATTTCGGCCTGGGTGATATCTCGACCATTGATGAAATTGAAATCACCTGGCCCGACGGGACCGTGCAGAGCCTCACCAACCTGGTGGCCAATCAATTCATGCAAGTGACCAAGGGTTCAGGCCCTCTCGTTCCTGTGGGCGACGGTCAAGACCTGCCCCGGGTCACCACCCTGGATCAGGCCCACCCCAACCCCTTCAACCCTTCAACCCAAATTGGTTTCGCCCTGGCCCAAAGTGGCCCCACCCGCCTGGACATCTACACCATTGATGGCCGGCATGTGCGCTCATTGGTCAGCGAAAGCCTGAACGCAGGGCATCATGAGGTGACCTGGGCCGGACAGGACGACAGCGGCCGCGCCGTGGCATCGGGAACCTACTTCTATCGGTTGACCGCACCTGATGGAGCACAACAAACCGGGCGCATGGCCTTGATCAAGTAAGCAACAAATCTCCACACACGAAGGCTCCGGATATCCTCAGGGATAGCCGGAGCCTTTTTGCTGAAAAGAAGCCGCCTTCCCGCCTGATTTGACCAGACTATGGAATTGAGATAGATTATCTGGCATTGATTCATCCTTTCTCTCTTTCCCGCGAGGTTTTGCATTATGCGTCTGATCAAGATCATGGTTTTCCTTTCTCTGCTTGTACTGGCTGCCATCCAACCTGCTTTTGCTCAGGAACAGGAAATGAGTCTGGGCAAATTCAGTGAAGAAATTCGGGGTTTGATGCTGAAAGTCAGCCCGGCGGTGGTTCAGATCTACACCACCAGTTTTGGTCCCGTGATGGGATCAATCCCCCAGGGAGCAGCTGTTTTTGGCCACCAACAGGCCACCGGTTCCGGAGTCATCATGGACTCCAGCGGCTACATCATCACCAATAACCATGTGGTTCAGGGCGCCAAACGGATTCAAGTGCGGCTGTCCGCTGCCGCCATGGGACAAGAGGCTGGAAAATCCATCATTGCCGGCGGTGGTGCCCTGGTGGGAGCCCAGGTCATCGGCGTGGACAAGGAAACTGATTTGGCCGTCCTGAAAATCAACGGCGAAAATTTGCCCCACCTGCCTCTTGGTGATTCCGATAATGTTTATCAGGGGCAATTGGTTTTTGCTATTGGCAGCCCCATGGGCTTGAACAACTCCGTCAGCTTTGGCGTGGTCAGTACTGTGGCCCGGCAACTCGAACGAGACAACCCCATGATCTACATCCAAACCGATGTGGCCATCAACCCCGGCAACAGCGGCGGGCCCCTGGTCAACACCAATGGTGAAGTGATTGGAATCAACACTCTCATCTTCACACAGTCGGGTGGCAGTGAGGGATTGAGCTTCAGTGCCCCCAGCAACATCGTGCAAAATATTTTCAACCAGATCAGAGCCACCGGACGGGTGCGCCGCGGCGTCATCGGTGTGCATCCCCAGACCCTGAACCCATTGCTGGCCGAGTCTTTGAATATTGAAATCCAATGGGGTGTTATTCTGGGAGATGTTTTCCCCAATGGGCCGGCCCACGAGGCGGGTCTCAAAACCGGCGACATTGTCCTTTCTCTCGATGGCAAACCCATGGAGAATGCCCGCCAGTTCGAGGTCAACCTTTACGGCAAGGCCATCAACCAAAAGGTCGCCATTGAAATCAACCGCCGAGGCCAGACCTTGACCAAATCAGTCACGGTGGTCGAACGCCAGGAACCTGATTATCGATTCTTCGACATGATCACGGCCGAAAAAAATCTGGTGCCCCGCATCGGTGTGCTCTGTCTGGATCTCAACAAGGATTCGTTGAAGCTGCTGCCCATGAAACCCCGCAACAGTGAAGGCGTCATCGTGGCTGCCCTATCGGCCACCATCAATCTGTTTGGAGAGCATTTCCAGCCTGGGGATATTCTGTATTCCCTTAATGGTGAAAAGCTCAGCAATCTCAGGGACTTGAAAAAGAAAACCAAGGCTCTTGAATTTGGTGAAGTTGCTGTTTTCCACCTGGAGCGTGGAGGGATGCTTCGTTATCTGATCATGGAGTTGGAATAGACTTTTGGTTGGGGGCTTGACGGCCCTGGCAGTTCATACCAATGAGGGAGGGGCCTTGTCGCTTTGTAGGGGTGATACTTTTTTTACTTCCAGATGGCGCTGCATTCCAGACATTGGAATCGCTTTGGTGGGAAGAAAAGTGGAATCCCAACAAGTATCCATGTTAGAAACGTCCACCTGCGCCCAAGTCGAATGACTGTCAAATTGTTCTTTCCGCATTGGGGGCAAACCGGGGCGTAGCTCTGGTC
>JAUUYW010000097.1 GCA_030590265.1 Candidatus Krumholzibacteriia bacterium | reverse complement strand
GCCTTCGCTGAAAGTGATGAAGCCCATGCCGGCAAGGTGATCAAGGACGCCAAAAACCAAGGGCGCGAGTATGAAAGAATGATCCGGGAAATCACCACCAGTGATTTGGCAACCAACGACGCGGTTTGCCTGGTTCTGGTCCTGCGCTTTTACAAGCGTTTGGTTTCCCACATGAGCAACATCTGCAGCACCGTGGTGATGCCGGTGGATATGATTGATTTTTACGATGAACCGGAGAACTGATCAGGACAAAATTTGGCGAGCGACTTCGGTGGGATCAACCAGTTTTGATCCCACCAAATGACAGACATGAGGATCTCCGGGACACTGATCGCGACAATATTCTTCTTCGGGTAAAACAAACTGCGCCTCGTTGCCGAGGGGGCCCCACAAAGCCGGTTCACACGCGGGCAAGGGGCAGAACAGCGACAGAGTCGGCACCTTCAGGGCAGCGGCCATGTGCATGGGCCCGGTGCTGGCCGAAACAAGCAAATCCAGAGCCCGAATATTGACCAAGGCCTCACGCAAATCCACCCCTTCATTTGGATAAATTACCCCAGGCAGATTTTTTAATTCTTCAGGAATCTCGTTGTCCGTTACCACCACTTGAACCGAATCATCTTGATGCAGCAGTCGGGCCAATTCGGCCCAGACCGCTGGGTACCAGTTGGGAGCCGACTGGCCGCTGGTGGTGTGCAGGCCAATCACTTTTTTATTGTTTCCCCACTGGGCAGCCTTGGTCTTCGCACGGTTGTTTTCCTCATCCGTCAGATGGATTTCAGGCGAAACATCTTCCGTTTTCACACCAATGCTGCGAGCCAGATCCATGCTGTACTCGCCTTCGTGCCGGCCTTTGCGAAACTTCCTGGTCATCACCGGAGCAGTGAATGTCAAAGCGTGAAAAAGGATGATACCGTGGCCCACCCGAAAAGGAATACCCGCGCAAAACATCATGTAGTTGATGCGGGCCTCGGGCAACAGCATCAAGGCATGGGTGAATCGATGCCGGCGCAGCTCGCGCACCATGGGCCAGAAGGTTTGTTTCCGGGTATCGGGCGTATGATCATCGCTGAGGATGGTGTCCACGTGGGGATTGTGGGCGAAAAGCGGTTTGGTGTAACCGCGCACCAGCACACCAACGTGGCTGTTGGGCCAGCACTTTTTGATTTCCCTGGGGATGGCCGTGGCCAGCACCGCGTCGCCGATGCGGTCCTGGCGAATGATGAGAATTCTTTTTTGCATGCTGTCAGGATTATGCCGTTGGGGGTTTGGGGCAAGGGAATTGTTTGGGAAATATTTCGGGACCAGTTGGGATACCAATTTTTGCCGCGTACTATTCGCCCCAGATCTGTCCAGCCGGCTGGACTTTTTGGGGATCACCAATGCAAAAGGTTGACTCAACTCCCAGAATGAACAACCATTCCATCCATGAGCACCATCACCGCATTCATGATCGTCAAAAACGAAGAAAAGCTGCTGCCGCGCTGCTTCGAAAGCATGCGTGGTGTTGTGGACGAGTTGGCCATCCTCGACACCGGCAGCACTGACGGCACCCTGGCGGTCATCGAGCGAGAAGCCAACCTGGGACATTTTCAGCGAGTCCAGTGCGGGCACCATGAATTCAAGGATTTTGGCAGCGCCCGCCAGGCCAATCTGGATCTTGTGACCACCCAGTGGGCCCTGTGGATGGACGCCGACGAGATGCTCTCACCCATGCTGCGGGCTCGGTTGATGGAGCTGCGCCAGGGTGGTCATCTGAATGACCAGGTGGGTTGGGAAATTCATCGGGCCAATCGGGTTCTGGGCAAAGTCATGACCAGTCGCCGTTTGGCTGCCAATTATGTGCTGCGGCTTTTTCAAACCAGCCAAGGCAGGCTAACCGATAGCCTGGTGCACGAAGGAATTATTCTTACTCCAGACGCCTCTGTTGGTCGCCTGACCGAACCCATCCTGCATGATACGCTTTTGGAGATCGGGCCATATTTACAAAAGGTATCCCACTACACGACCCTTGATGTGGCCAATCCTGATGATAAGAAATTCAATCCGCTTCATATGCTGGTTACCGGGCCACTTACTTTTATTAAGGATTACGTTTTTCGTGGTGGGTTTGTGGATGGTTGGCCTGGTTTGGTGTGGTGCGGGATTTCGTCCTGGACTTGTGTGCAGCGGGATTGGAAGCGGATGAAGAGGGATTGGTTGAAAAAGGAAAGCTAGCTGGATATAACATTAAACCATTACCGTGTATAACGTTAATGGGTGTTTCCGGAAATCAGGATAGCCAGGACTTTTGGATGTCAAAGTGGATTTTTATACAAAAACTATACTTTAAATATATAAAAATTATTTGATATTTATACCTAAATGGCGTATAGTATATATGCCTCAAACATTCGGAGGGTGAAGTGGAGTTCGAGTTTGATCCGGTAAAAAGCAATTCCAATAAAGAGAAGCACGGTATCGATTTTGTCGAGGCACAGCAACTCTGGCTGGATTCAATGTTGTTGGAAATTCCGGCCTTAACCTCAGACGAGCCCCGCTTTTTGGTAATTGGAAAAATCGGCAGCAGGCACTGGTCTTGCGTCGTAACCTATCGTGAGGGCAGAGTCCGAATAATCTCGGTTCGGCGCTCGCGTGAAGAGGAGGTTGAGATCTATGAAGGCCTGTGATTTTGACAAGAAATTTGAGAGCGGCGAAGATCTTACTTCAGATTTGGATCTGTCGAAAGCTCGTCGGCTTAATCAAGAGCCAAGGCGTGTCAATGTAGACTTTCCGACCTGGATGGTTGAGTCCCTTGATCGGGAGGCGAACAGGCTGGGGGTAACCCGTCAGTCGATCATCAAAATATGGATTGCTGAAATGCTTGAACAAAAGGTTTCGTGAGCTGAATATTACGCGGCAAAGAGAAGACCAATGAGAACACTGTACTTTTGCCTTCTTACCACCTTGGTCTTTGGATTATTTGGAGAACCCGTTTTTGGCCAGTCCTCGGATTCCCAACGGAGCACCATTCCCGCGGACCTTTGGGTTCACAAATCTTTGGAAATGTATGGTCAAGTCAAATACCCACCAGGAAAGGATTTTGGCCCAAGTGCAATTGAAAGCGGATTTGCCAAGCATTGGGGAGATGTTGGGCAAATATGTTGGGATTTTTACGGCGTAAGAGCGCTTCCAAACCAAGTGGCGAGAATAATTGAGACTGCCGAAAAAATTGAGATCTTGGTGCGTTATGATCGAGATAATCCTTATCACATTTCCAAAAAAAAGAAGCAGGAAACAAGACGAGAGTATTTGAATATTTGGGGGAACCAGGTAGAGTATTGGAGGTATTTGCTGCCAACGGTAGAGCTGAATATTGAAGAACAAAGTCTATTTCAAGAGTTACTCCTGAAGCGAAGCCCCTACTTTTCAACCATACGTGGACCGCGTTTGTCTGGCCTCATTATTGGCCACCGCCATGTTCTAAGGGTTTCAGGACCGGAGGGAGAAGTTCTTTTTTCCATCACCAGAGGGAATATTCCTTCCCTCAGAATTACAGGAAAATCAAAAATCCTCTGCAGAGGTCTTTTGTACCCGGAGAGTCAAATACAGTGGTTGGATATGATTGAAGCAGCAATTGGAAAAGCCGGTTATGATTGACCACATACCCATGGCAGAAGTTCCCGCCAGCGGGAACATGGCCCCCTCAACCCCACCTACCCCTTCCTTTGAAACTGCATCTCATACAATTGGCGATACCGCCCCCCGCTGGCCAGCAACTCATCATGAGTTCCCACCTGCACCACCTCACCGGCCTCCAGCAGATAAATCCGATCCACATTCTTGATGGTGGACAGACGATGGGCAATGACGATGGTGGTGCGATCCTTCACCAGATGGTCAATGGCTTCCTGCACCAGTTTTTCGGCTTCGGTGTCCAACGCGCTGGTGGCTTCGTCCAACAGCAGAATGGGAGGATTGCGCAAAATGGCCCGGGCGATGCTCAACCGCTGGCGCTGCCCGCCGGACAATTTCAGTCCACGGTCGCCGATGATGGTTTGATAACCCTCGGGAAGTTTCATGATGAAGTCGTCGGCATTGGCGGCCCGGGCAGCCGCGCGCACATCATCCTCGAGGACATTGTCCAAACCATAGGCTATGTTCCGGAGAATGGTGTCGTGAAAGAGGATCACCTCCTGGGTGACGATACCCATGTGACGCCGCAGGCTGCCCAGATCCAGGTCGCGAACATTGTTGCCGTCAATTTTCACCTGGCCGCTGTCGGGATGATAGAAGCCGGGGATCATGTCGATGAGGGTGCTTTTGCCGCCGCCGCTGCTGCCCACCAGGGCCACCACTTCACCTGGTTCAACTTTCAGGCTGAGGTCGCGTAAAACCGGTTCGCCGGGGACATATTCAAACTGCACATGATCAAATTCCACCGTTCCGCTGACCTCTTCCAGAACCCGGCCATCACCCCGGATGGTGATCTCCGACGGAGTGTCCAGCACCTCGAAAATGCGGTCGGCAGCGGCCATGCCGGCCTGGATTTCGTTGTTCACCTGGCCAAGGTTTTTGATGGGTTTGACCAGGCTGAAAATGCAGGCAAAGAAGAGCAGAAAAAGTTCCGGCGCCATCAGGCCGCCGGTAAAAACCTTGCTTCCGCCGTACCATAGAATGAAAAGGCCCACGGCCGAGGACATGACTTCCGAAAGCGGAGAGGACATCTTCATGTAACGGTTGAAACGGAATATTTGTTTGAAGAGTTCGCGGCTGCGATCAAGGAATTTTCGATTCTCGAAATCTTCCATGGCAAAGGCCTTGATCACGCGAATTCCGTAAACCGTTTCCTGCAGGTTGGTTGTCAGCACCGCCATCTCTTCCTGCTGGCGGCGACTGATTTTGCGCAATCCCTTACCAATGCGAATTATTATCAACAGACTGCTCGGCAGCATGACCAGGGCCAGCAAGGTCAGCTTCCAGCTCAGCACCAAGGCCACTGTTAGAAACATGATGATTTGAATGGGATCGCGCAGCAGTGTAGTAAAACTCACGCCGACACATTTTTGAGCCATCAAAACATCGTTGGTGGCCCGGCTTATCAACTCTCCAGACTTGTTTTTATGGTAGAAAGACAAGGGCAGAGTGGTGAATTTGAGATAAAGGGCATTGCGCAGATCTCGAATGACATTTTCGCCCACGTAGACCATTAAAATTTCCTGGAAATAACCTGTAATGTTCTTCAGCAGGAGAATTACAAAAAGTGCGATGCAAATTCGCAGCAAATTTTCCTGCCGGGTACCGGTGAGAAAATTTTCATGGGTCCAGGTCAAAGCATCGGCTTTGAGTTGGTCGGCAAAAGCCAATTTGCCTTGCAGGTCTTCCAGGCGCTGCCGGTCAGGGTCAACATCCGAAACAATATTCCCGGACGAAGCATCCTCAACCACCACCTCCTGCGTCGGTGCGGGCTCATCCAGAAACATGGCCTTCAAAAATGGGGAAATCATGGTGAAGCTGGAGACGCTGAAGAAGGAATTCATCGTGATAAAAACCACCGCCAGAATGGCCTGAGTGGTGTAGGGGCGAATCATCTTCAGCATGCGCAAATAGGAATTCATCAGAAACTTTCCGAAAGGGATTCAACAAATTCACCACGGATTTCACGCGTCCGCAACTTCCAGATGAGCCAGCCATGCAAAACTACCGTCAACAACACGGAACCAATATTTATGGCAATGATGACCGGGCCCATGATTTCGCCTTCATACTCTGGCAAATTCCCCAAGCCCTTCATCCCCATGGCACCGCCCACAAGGGCCCAGACAATACTCGCGGCCAGAAGAATGATGCTGAGCCGACGTCCCCAGTCGTGTCGTTTCACAATGCCAAATCCAGCCACTGCACCCACCAGGCTCAAAATGATCATAACACCCAACACCAAACCCATGTGCTCCATCACCCAGGGAATGAAAGCAGGCAATTCCGCCAGTTCTTCAGCAGGAAGCAGTTCGGCACTTTCATTTTTTATTACAAGCGAAAAAAGGACCAGGTTAAGAATGAACACCAGAGTCATCAGGATCCCCACCACCAACATCACCCAGCCAAAAATACTCACCAAGGTAGTGCGAGGGTAGGGCTGGATTGTTGTTGAGTTCATTTTCCCTCCTTGGCCGGGTTGACAACAGGAGAACAGGGAAACAACGAATGGACTGATATTCAATGGGAATACTATTTGAATGGCTTGTGGTTGAACTTTAATGATGCCATCACTGCTTTTCAAGCGCTTTTCTATGGGATGTAGCCAAAAGCCCCCGACAGCACCAGGCTGCCGGGGGCAAAATAACCAGCTCAACAAAACCTACCGCGGCACGGCAATAAAAATACTCCGCCCCTGGGCCATCTTGAAAACCCGCAAAAACGCAGGCTTGTCAGTGCCTTGACCCAAGGCCTTGCGGAAATCCTTCAGATTTTCCACTTCGTGGTTGTCGACCTTCTGAATGATGTCACCTTCTACGAGACCGACCCTCGCGGCGTTGCTGCCCGAAGCCACCCCAGTGACCAGCACACCCTCGATGTCTTCAGGAATTTCACCCATGACCCGCAAACGCTCGGAAAGCTCACGCACGGTGACCCCCTCGAGAGTTTCGTCCTCGTTAACTTCAGGTGTGGGCTCGGGTGTATTGTTCTGCCCAGGCAATGCTTCCAGTTTGACCTTCAAGGTTTTCTCTTTTCCATCCCTCAGAATAACCACGTCGGCTTTGTGCCCCACCTCTGACAGGCTGATCACATTGCGCAGCATACTCGGGTTTTTGATTTCCTTGTCATCCACACTCAGAATAATATCGCCGTCTTCGATGCCTGCGCTGGATGCTGGTGTATCTTCGCTGACCGAAGCAACCAACACACCGCGCGGACTGTCCATGCCGTAATAGTCGGCCACGGATTGATCCACCGGTTGGGGAAAGACACCAAGATAGGCACGCTTCACAACGCCGTCTTTTTTCAACGCCTCAATGATGTGGAAAGCCATGTTGGTGGGAATGGCGAAGCCGATTCCCTGGCTGCCGCCGTCCCGGCTGAGAATGGCCGAGTTCATACCCACCAGCTCGCCGCGCATGTTCACCAGAGCACCACCGCTGTTGCCGGGGTTGATCGATGCGTCGGTCTGGATCAGGTTTTCATAGTCGATCAAACCAATGGTCCGGCCCAGGGCACTGACAATGCCCATGGTCACGGTTTGGCCCACACCAAAAGGATTGCCGATGGCCATAACCTGGTCACCCACCCGCAGGTGATCACTGTCAGCAACCGTAATGTTGGGAAGATCTTTGGCGTCCACCTTGATCAGGGCCACATCCGTACGGGGATCGGTGCCGATAATTTCAGCTTTTAATTCCCGCTCTCCGGCCAAGGTCACCCGAATATCCCGGGCATTTTCCACCACATGGTTGTTGGTGATGATGAAGCCGTCGGCCGAGATGATCACACCGGAGCCCAGACTCTTGTTGGTTCGCTGGCCACCGTCTTCTTCTGGATCACCAAAAAAGCGCCGGAACATGGGATCTTCCATGAACGGGTGCTGACTGCGCATGTCGACCAATTTTTCAGCGGAGATATTGACCACCGCCGGACTGGCCACATCCACCACATCGGCATAGGACCGCAAAGGATTGTTGTCGGGTTGAGTTGAGAGCTGGGCCTCCACCGAATCGGGAGTCAGGGCGGGCACCAGTGCGGCGGTTGCCAACAATGCCACCACCAAAAGCCCAAGGGCACGGCCTTTGAATATTGAACGCATGAGAGAGTCCTTTCAGGGGTATTTCAAATCGAGGGAATTATCCGTAGAGTGGATCTTCAAACGCCGACCCAGCTGAATTTGTTCCATAACCTAAGAAAAAACCCGGCCCTCCGCAGGGGAGAGCCGGGAAATCAGTCTGCAAAGAATGCAGCAGAAATCAACCGTCGTCGCCAATGGCGTCCACGGGACATTCTTCGATGGCCTCGCGGCAGGCATCTTCTTCATCTTCATTGGCGGGTTGTTTGCTCACAAAGCTGTAACCCTCATCTTCGTTCCGGTCGAAGTTGTCCGGAGCGGTTTGGCGGCACAGATCACAATCGATGCATTCGGTGTCCACGTAAAAAGAACCGTCGGCGTTTCCTTCAACTTTGCTATCGGCTTCGGCCATGGGTTTTCCTCCCGAAAATGTTCCTGTCATTCGGCTCAGGGAGCCGATCTCACTTCAATGTCACTGAACCTAGATATAACAGAATTCTCTCCACGCCAATCTTTTTTCGCGAAAAAAACCGATTTTTTAGGTTGTGCCTTTGAAATTGTGTCCGGCTCATTCCTTGCCTTAGCTGGACATGATACCTACTAAAAAAACACCCCATGCATGGACCCCTCCCTTCTGTCCAAACCCTAACTGCATACACCACAACAACTCTGGTGAGCACTGGCCCATCAAGAAGATTGGCTACTTCAAGAGACAACAACCTCCATTCCGTATCCAGAGGTTTACATGCAAGACCTGCAAAAGAAGCTTCAGCACCCAAACATTCTCACAAGACTACTGGCAAAAACGCCCTGATCTCGATGCCAACATCATCATGAAGACCGTTGGAGGCATGGCAAATCGGCAAATTGCCAGAGATCTCAAGGTGGCACCAGAGACTGTCAACCGACACATAGCCAGAATTGGCAGGCACTGTCTCCTGTTCCACCAATGGCAAATGGAAAATGCTCCTCCTGTTAAAATTGTCGTTGTCGATGGCTTCGAATCCTTCGAACTGAGCCAGTACCACCCCATCCATCTTCATGTAGCAGTGGAAAAGGAAACTGATTTCTTCGTCTACTTCACCGACAGCGAACTGCGGCGAAAAGGCCGAATGACAACAACCCAGAAACGAAGACGCCTGGAGCTGGAAGCAGAACTCGGACGACCCGATCCCAAAGCCATCGAAAATGACATGCGGGAGTTGTTGGAAGTCGTTTTGGGCGATCAGAAATGGGCCCTTGTTCACAGTGATGACCATCCTGCTTACCGGCGTTCGATAAAGAAGTTAAATATTATTATTGATCACCGGGTAACTTCCGGGAAAGATCATCGGGACCGGAATAATTCCCTTTGGGAAGTGAATCTTTTGGATCTGTTGATTCGGCATTGTAATGCCAATCATCGTCGTGAGACGATTGCCTGGTCGAAGCGGCGTCAGGCCAGTGCAGAGCGCTTGGCCATCCTTTTGGTTTGGCGGAATTACATGAAGGGTCGTCGTGAGAAGGAGCGTGGGAGTCCGACTCCGGCCATGGTCAGGGGGATGATGGAGGAACGGCTTGAAATTGAAGATTTGTTGGGAAAAAGATTGTTCAGGAGTCAAATTGAGTTACCCCCACGGTGGAGTGAGTACTACGATCGAGCTGTCAAAACGAGAGGTCTTGATCGGGAGCGTCGGCATGAATTGAAGTATGCATACTAGAATCCCCCTTTGCCAGTGAGTAGGCAAAGGGGGATAAGGAAAAACACAATCTCAGAGGCACAACCAGCAGGTTTGATGAACTACTGGACAGAAGTTAGACGTCTCTCTCCAGACCCAAACGTTTGATCTTCTCCACATTACCCGGAGACTGGGCCGCAGGATGCTCGGTCTCGAACATGTCCTTGGGCATCTTACCAGTCAGCCACGAGGGGTTCATGGGATACAAGTGCGGGTTGAAGATCACCCCGTACATGTGCCAGACAAGAATGGCCAGGAAGGCCAACCAGGCCTCGTAATAGTGAATTACCAAGAAGACTTCCAGGACACCCTTGCCCAGGTGAGCCACAATGTAGGATTCAAACCACATGGCAAATCCGGTGATAGCCATCACGATGGTTCCCCAAATCAGGGCCCAGTATTCCGCCTTTTCCACGAAGGAGAAGCGACGCATTTGAGGATGACGATCGCTGCGCCCCAGGTTG
>JAUUYW010000215.1 GCA_030590265.1 Candidatus Krumholzibacteriia bacterium | reverse complement strand
CGCACGATGGTTTCCGAATCTCCCGCCAAAATTGACCCCACCGGAGCACCCAAAGCTTTGGAAAAGCAGACACTGACAGTATCAACGGGCTGACACAACTCAGATAGAGACATCCCGGTGGCAATGTGGGCATGCCAGAGCCGGGCACCGTCCAGATGGACCCGCAAACCCAGGTCGTGGGACTGTTTGCCAATTTCAATGACCTTGTCCTGGGCCAGGATGCGGCCCCCGGCCCGGTTGTGGGTGTTTTCCAGGCAAATCAATGAAGTGGGAGCGCTATGCACGTTCTGGGGGTTGAGACAGCTGTGGATGTCTGCCCAGGTGATTTGACCGCCATCGGTTGGCACGCAGGTGTTGAGGACCCCTGATACGGCAGCGGACCCACCACCTTCATACCTATATATATGGGCACCATCTTCCAGGATGATTTGATCACCCGGCTGGGTTTGGGCCTTGAGGGCCAGTTGATTGCCCATGGTCCCGCTGGGCACAAACAGGGCCGCCTGCTTGCCGAGCAGGTCGGCAACCACTTCCTGCAATCGGTTGACTGTGGGATCATCCCCGAAAACGTCGTCCCCAACTTCGGCATTGGCCATGGCCTTGCGCATGGGAACTGAGGGGCGCGTTACGGTATCGCTGCGCATGTCTACTATTTTCATGGCTGGCTCCCTGAATTGGTCGCAGATTGCTCGCAAACAAAAACCGACGACCCGAAGTGTGGTCGGGTCACCGGTTTCATTTAGGAATCGATAAGCTCATTAGGCAAGGATTTTACTGCCCGGCCACCTTATCCTTGAGCATTTTGGAAACCTTGAAAACAGGAACTTTACGAGCGGGCACGGGCACCGCTTCGCCGGTTCGGGGATTTCTGGCCATGCGCTCTTTGCGCTCTTTGACCTTGAAGGTTCCGAAGCCACGAATTTCCAAATGGCGTCCTTCCACCAGGAGATCGCCAATCTTGACCAGGAACAGATCCACGGTCTCGGCAACTTCCTTTTTGGTCAGGCCGGTTTTTTGGGCAATGTCCTCAACGATATCGGCTTTGGTCATGACGTGCCTCCTGATCTAAACCAATTGAGTCGAACAAATCAGTCCGACCATTTCAAAAACAGAACCAATCCCCTAAAACGATGGACAAATCTCCCAGGAATTAGTTTGAGGATTACATCATCCCGCATAAATGGTGATTTGTCAAGGGTCTTATCCGCTTTTGAACTTGCCCAACAAGTTGAAGGAGACCTTTCTCGGGCATCTTGCAACATCCCTGGGGCCAGACATCGCAAGACGAAACGTCAAATTGCACCCCATTGTTTCCAGTTGTCCCCTGCCATGGAGTATCTGAGCTTCTAATTCCTTAAAAAACATGGGGTTTACGGGTTTCCGTATTGCAATCCAACAAGTGGCATCCCGTTTGCTTTTGACTGGACGTGGACGCGGCCGGATGGGCAGCAAGAAAACAACTGTGCCACTGCAACCGATTCCGTCCGGCCGCCCAACATTAAAGCCATTGGGCAACTTAGCGAAACAAGGAGGACCACTCATGTCCAGCATCAAACTCATCGTAACTCTCGCACTGATTACCACACTGTCTCTGGTCAGCATTGGCTGCAGTGATGACACAACCAGCATCGTCGATCCCCCGATTGTCGTTGTTGAAGACACTGCTCCGCCAGCCGTTCCTGCGAACCTGGCTGCCGAGTATTCTGATGGACAGATCACTCTGTCCTGGGATCAGAACACCACCGACGCTGATCTGGCTGGCTTCATTGTCAACCGTGACAACTACGGTGATGTGACTTCTTTGGTCTCCAGCCCCACCATCCTGCAGAGCTTTGACGACAACCCTGCCATGGGTCTGAACGTCTATCAGGTCTACAGTGTGGATCTGGTTGGTAATGCCAGTGCATACGCCACTGTCGAGTACCATCGCATTGGTCGCCACGACCCTGAAGAAGACCTGACGCAAGACTAGGAATTCCGGACAGTGATCCCCCTCGCTGGGTAGCACAACAAGGCCTTCCGCCAAAGCGGGGGGCCTTGCCGGATTTGAACAACCGTGGAACCGAGGAGCAGAAAAATGAAATCCACGCTGAAGATGTTCGCCCTGATTGCCTTGATTATTCCCGCCCTGGTCCTGACCGGTTGTGATTCCGACGATGCCCTGGCACCCGTCGTTGTCCCCGAGGCCTCCGTGCTGGATACCGCTCCCCCAACCATACCCACCGGACTGGCAGCAGCCACTGCCAACAACAACGTCAAGGTGACCTGGGATGCCAACGTTGTGGATGAAGATTTCCACGGGTTCATGGTTTACCGGATAGTTTGGGGAAATCATTACCCCATGTTGGATCTACCCACCCAGGAGAATATGTGGGTCGATGATCATCCTGTTAACGTAGCTTGCACTTATGTTGTGACCGCTCTGGATAAAGTCGGCAACGAGAGTGCCTGGGCCGCGGTGAATTATTTTGGGCAGGAAGATGAACCCCGGTTCAGGATGGACTAGGGAGATTCAAGGCTACCCTTGGAGGTTCTGTCATCCCAGCAGACCGATGATGCTGCTGGTGACCTTATGCATCATGGCGGAACCGAAGAAGATCAGCCCGATGAAGATTTGACCAACGGCCGTGTAACGAACCAGAAACAGAAAGCCGATCACCAGGAGCATGCCGAAACGGCTCAGGCTTTCGTAGCGTAGGCGATATTGGTAAGGCAAAAACCGGGAAAGAATCCAGCTGCCGTCCAGCGGCGGCAGGGGCAAAAGATTGAACACCGCCAAGGCCACGTTCAACAGGATTCCCGTCTCCAGCACATGCACCAGAAAGAACAAAGGTGAATTTGTCTGGCGAATGATGCTGGAATCATCATTGAGAAAAAGGCTGGCCACCAGAATCAACACTCCCAACAAAATCGCGGAGATCAAAGCCAGCAGCAGGTTGCTCGCCGGACCGGCGGCCGCCACTTTTGCATGGTCCTTTTGCGGATCGTTGAGCATCGCTACCCGAACAGGAACAGGCTTGGCCCACCCGAACATGATGGGACTTCCGGTGCTGGCCAGAATCAGCGGCAGGATGATGGAACCCACCGGGTCAATATGAGGCAGGGGATTGAGAGTCAGCCGGCCGACATCCTTGGCCGTGGAATCGCCTAGCTTCCAAGCCGTCCAGCCGTGAGCCACTTCGTGCACCACCACCGAGAACACCAGAACCAGAATTCGAATCGCGATCATCTCCGGCGCCATACCAAGTTCCTATCTTCCAGGCAATGCCTGCCAGGCATTCCATACTTCAGTGGGAGTGATGTTCTGCATCCATCCGTATTCTTCACCACGGTGATCGGAAGATTGCCTGGGGCTGCACAGGGCCACCACCTCCGGTACGGGAGGCTTCCAGAGTTCCGGATTGGTGGGTCCAAAAAGGGCCAGCGTGGCAATGGGCAGGGCTCCGGCCATGTGCATCACCCCGGTGTCGTTGCACAGGAAACGATCGGCTTGCTGAAGCAGGGCCGCTCCCACGCCAATGCTGCAGGGCGGAGCCACTTTGATACGGTCCTTGAGGTTCTCCTCCGGCAAATCTTGCAGGTTTTTTATCAGCTCAGCCAGCACCTCGGCATCGGCGGGACCATGCAGGATCAAAACCTGGTGTCCGGCAGCGGCAGCCTGCTCAGCCATCTGGGCAAAGTTGGTACCGGGCCAGACATTCTGCATTTTCCCGGCGCCGGGGTGCAAGGCCCAATATCCGGAAGAAAAACCAAGATCGCTGACAATACCCTGGGCTTTCTTCTTCTCTTGAACGGAGGGCACAACCACAGTGGAGTAGTCGTTGGTGGAAATACCGATGGCCTGAAGCGGCGCCAAACTGTGCAAAACCGAATGACGATCCAACTCCGGCACCGAAGGCATCTCCAGGGAAAAAGCATGATGACTGATGTCCAAACCAAAAGGCCGACTGTCTGCACCCACCACATAGCGAGCGCCCGAGATGAGAGCCAAAGCGGCGCTGGTCACCGAAAAAGAAACACTGGAAAGCACGAAAGCCACATCCGCCCGGTAAGATCGCAATTTTTTGAGGAAAGGCAGCAGGCGAAAAGGGTTGCGCCACATTTTCTGGCTGAAGGTGAACACCTCATCCAGATGAGGATTGTGCCGCACCACTTCCATGTTGACCGGTGAAGTGACCAGGGCGATGCGGGCGTCCGGAAAGGTTTCCCGCAAGGCCCGAAATACGGGCGTGGCACAAACCATATCGCCCATCTGGTTTTGCTGGCGGACCACCAAAATTTGCTTGGGCTGCATGGACAGGAGCTGATCCGATGTCAAAGGCGGTCGCCGCACAAGGCGGGCCACAGATTTGCTGAGCCAACGTTTCAAAAGCTGGAATCTCCATTTTGACCGATTGAATTTGAACGACTGAACCGGGTGATTTCTCTCACCGGTATCCCAATTTTTTCTTCCGTTCTTCCAGGTCCCCCAAAAGAGCCAGGTATGCGGCATGGCGCCAACCGGGAATAATTTTCCGGGCCACCAGTTTCTTTACCCCGCAGGCGGGTTCGTCCCGATGCATACAGGTGCGGAAACGGCACTCTGACTGCCCTTCCAGGAAGTCCGGAAAATAGTCACGAACCTCCAGCGGATCAATATCCCAGGGATCAAATCCTCGAATACCAGGGCTGTCGGCGATAAATCCGCCAGTGTCCAAGGGAAATAACTCCGTGCGGGTGGTGGTGTGGCGCCCGAGGCCAGTTTTGCCGGTGACTTCATTCACCCGCAATCCCAACTCGGGTTGAATGGCGTTCAGGAGTGTGCTTTTCCCCACACCGGAAGCACCAATTAGCAGAGAGATCCGGTCCTTCAGCATCTGCCTGAAATCTTCAACTCCCTGACCCGATTCGGCACTGGTGAACAAAACCTGGTAACCCAGCTTTTCAAAATATTCCCATTTGTCGCGATCATGTTGTTCCGAGACCAGGTCCCACTTGTTCAGCACCAGAATCCCATCCACGCCAAATCGTTCCGCAGCCACCAGCAAACGATCCACAAATCCGGTTTGAGGGGCAGGTTCCATAACCGATTGAACAGCCACAACCTGATCGAGGTTGGCCATCAGAACCTGCTCCACATTGCCCCCGCTGCGCCGGGCAGCCATGCGGGAAATGCGGTTGCGACGGGGCAAGACTTCCTCCACCACACCTGTGGGTGGGTCGGCGGCCTCATCCAGAACCGAAAACCGCACACGGTCGCCCACAACGGCCAGGGTCTGGCTGACTCGCGGACCTTTTTTAAGACGGCCCCTCATCTTGCAGCGCCAGATGATGGATCCCAACGATACCTGCAGATGGCCCGCCGTGGAACGAATGACGATTCCTTCACGGAAAGAATCGTCCGGCGTAGTTGTCTTTTTGGAAATATCAGCCTCCATCACTCCGGAATCACGATTTTACCCGTCCGCCGTGCACTTTGAAACTTGTGGATCGTCAATGGATCGGTTAGCTTTTCCTTTAACCAGTCCTAACACATTTTGGTGGCATTCTCAAGGCGGTGCATCGCAATGGATATTGTCGAGGTTCTCAAACATACCTCATCTGATCTCTTTCTTCCCAACATTCAGGCCACCGACAAGGATGGCGCTTTGACCGAACTGGTCAAGGGACTAATCGCCGGCACCGAAATCAACAACGCTGACAACATTATGCAGATGCTGAAGAGCCGGGAAAACCTGGGCAGCACAGCAGTGGGTCCTGGCATTGCTTTTCCCCATGGCCGAACCCTTTCGGTGCAACGCCTGACCATCCTCATTGGCCGCTGTCCCGAAGGTGTGGATTTCGATTCTGAAGACGGCAATCCCACCAAGTTATTTTTTGTCCTGATCGCCCCTCCCCAGGACTCCGGTCACCAGTACATCAAAAGCCTGGCCGCCCTCATCGACCGCATCCAGGATGCTGATCTGAGAGAGAACCTGATGGCAGCCGAAGACTACGAGTCTTTCTGCACCGCCATGAAAGGGGAATAACCATGAATCCACAGCTGCAAATTCTGGTTGCCCTGCAAGACATGGAAGGCATGATCAAGGAAGTGGAAACCCAGGGTGAAGAACT
>JAUUYW010000060.1 GCA_030590265.1 Candidatus Krumholzibacteriia bacterium | reverse complement strand
GCGGTAGAGATAGATCAGAAAAATCGAAGCAGCCAAACTGACACTCACCAAAAAAACACGTCCCACTGGAAACAGCCCCATGGCTGAGCCGGGGTTGCGGACATAAACAAAACGCAGAAAATCACCAAGGATTTCCATGCGTCCACGCAAAGCCACTTCATGGGCCAGCACCAATCTCTTGGTGATAAAGTCCAGGATCAGAACCACGGGAGCCCAAATCCACGGCGGAAAAAACCGAAATGTCATTAGAGCTTCCCGGCCTCTTCCTTTTCCTTGCACTCGATGCACAGACGGGCATTAGGAAGGCTGCGCAAACGCGGCAGGCCGATTTGCTCCTGGCATTCCAGGCATTTGCCGTAGGTCCCATCTTCGATGCGGGTCAAGGCCTCTTCGATATTGTAGAGATGCCGGCCTTCCTTGTTGGCAAATTTGATGGTGGTCTCGTATTGAAATTCGTCCGAGCCCTGGTCCGCCATATGATTGGAGTGGGCCTTGCCCGTTTCCAAACCCGACTGGTCGTCGGTATGAGCAATAATCTTTTCATGGCGTGCCAGGGAAGCACCCACCCGTTCTTTTTCTTCCAGAAGGTTTTTCCGGAATCGCTGTAACTCTGTCTTACGCATTGCGTTATCCTCCTGTGAAACGATTAAACCTTGCCCAGGGCAATGGTGATTTCTACGTCATCGATACTGAATGATTCTTTATACGGCATCTCACCCGAAGAGGCAACTCCAACCGCCAGGGTATCAGCCATTATACGGTCGGAATAATTTCCAACCACCTGCAAAACAGATTGCGGGCCCTCAATACCCAATTCAATGCGGTCCGAAACTTCGAGCCCACTCTTCTTGCGAAGGTTTTGCACCTTGTTGATGATTTCCCGGCAAAGGCCTTCGGCCAGGAGGTCTTCATCCAAGACTGTATCCAGCGCCAGGGTCAAACCCTGACCGCTGCCGGCCACAAAAGATCCGGTGCCGGTTTCCTGCACCATCACTTCATCAAAAGTGAAGCTGGTGGCCACCCCTTCAAGCTGAAGATTTACGGCACCGTTCTCCTTGAGTTCCATGATTTCTGCCGGCGTCATGCTGGTGATGCACTGGGCAGCAATCTTGGATTTTTTGCCGAAGCGGGGCCCCAGAGCGCGGAAATTGGCCTTAGCACTGAGTGTGGCGATGCGGCGGGGGTCGTCCACGGTTTCCACGGCTTTGATGTTCAGTTCTTCACGCACATAGCCGACCAGTTGTTCGTTGCCGAGCAACTTGGCGGCCCGGTCGTCCAGAGAGTGAATGACCAAACGGCCCAGGGGTTGACGGGTTTTGATGCCCGAATCCTGGCGCAGGCTGCGGCCGATGCCAACCACTGTTTGGCTGACCTTCATCAGGTCTTCGAGTTCGGCATCCACCAGGTTTGAGTCAGCCACCGGGAAGTCATGCAGGTGCACTGATGCATCCGCATCAACCGGTGCATTCAAACCGCGGAAAATTTCTTCAGCCGTAAACGGAATAAAGGGAGCCAACAACCGCAGGCTGGTTTCCAGCACCGTGTGCAGGGTTGTGAAGGCTGTGACCTTGTCAATGGTCATCTCACCTTTCCAGAACCGGCGACGGCTCAGGCGCACATACCAATTGCTGACATCATCCATCACAAAAGTACCCAGGGTTTTGGCCGCCCGGGTCAGGTTCAGAGCCTCAAGATCATCTCGCACCGAGGTGGTGACACTTTGTAGACGACTGAGGATCCAACTGTCCAGCAAATCCGGCTGAGTTGGAGCATCGGTGCCTGGCACGAAATCGTCCAGATTGGCATAGAGGGTGAAAAAATTGTAAGTGTTTTCCAGGGTCGCCAGCAGCTTGCGCTGGGCCTCCTTTACACCACCACGATCGAAGCGGGTGGTGCTCCAAACGGGACTGCAGGTCAACATGTACCAGCGCAATGGGTCAGCACCCTCTTCGCGCATGATCTCCATGGGGTCCACCGTATTGCCCACGCTCTTGGACATCTTCTTGCCCTTGTTATCCAGGATCAGTTCGTTGATCAAACAACTCTTGTAACTGCTACGCCCCGTCAGGAAAGTGCTGATGACCAGCATGGTGTAAAACCAACCACGGGTTTGGTCGATGCCTTCGCTGATAAAATCAGCAGGATATTGGCTCTCGAAGAGTTCCTTGTTTTCAAACGGATAGTGGTACTGGGCAAAAGGCATGCTGCCGCTGTCGAACCAGCAGTCGATCACTTCAGGAGTGCGCTGCATGGTGCCTGAGCAGCCTTCGCTGGTGCAACCAAAAACAAGATTGTCCACATGGGGACGGTGCAAATCCAGTTCGGATTGATCGCTGCCCGTCAACTCGGTCAGTTCCTGGCGACTGGTTGGCACATGACGATGATTGCACTCGTCGCAGATCCAGATATTCAGAGGGGTGCCCCAAAAGCGATTGCGGCTGAGGGACCAGTCGATGTTGCCCGCCAGCCAGTTGCCGAAGCGGCCGTGGCCCACCTCCTTGGGGGCCCAGGTGATGGCCTGGTTGGCTTTGACAAGTTGGTCGCGCATCTCACTGGTTTTGATAAACCAGCTGGGAGTGGCAAAATAGATCAGGGCGCTGTCGCATCGGTCGTGGAAGGGATAATCATGGCTGTAGCTCTCAACCTTCAGCACACGTCCCTGCTCTTTCAGGTGGCGGATGATGTGGGAGTCCGCATCCTTGACACGTTGTCCGGCCCAGGGCGTGATCTCTTCGGTGAAGCGACCATTGCCATCCACGGGACGGAAGAACGCCAATTTTTCACGGCGTCCCACCTGGTAATCGTCCTCACCAAAAGCCGGAGCCATGTGCACGATGCCGGTGCCGGAATCCAGAGTGACAAAATCCGCTTCCACCACCACAAATGCGTTCTCATCGCCAGGCGAGACATAAGGCAACAGTTGTTCGTAGTGACGGCCCAGCAGGTCGGCACCCTTCATGGTTTCCAGAACTTCGGTGCCCACTTCGGCATCGAGCAGGCCCAGCAGCGCTTCAGCCAGGATCAGCACTTCATCACCATGACGCACGCGCACGTAATCGAAATCCTTACCCACGGCCAAAGCCACATTCGATGGCAGGGTCCAGGGTGTGGTGGTCCAGGTGACAAAATATTCATCAGCATCGGCGGCCTTCAGTTTCACGTAGATGCTGGCCTCGTTGACCACGCGATAACTGTTGGCGATTTCGTTGGTGGAAAGCGGAGTGGCGCACACCGGACAGTAGGGAACAACCTTGTGCCCCTTGTAGAGCATACCCTTTTCATGGAACTGACCCAGGATCCACCAAACGGTCTCGATGTAATTGTTGTCGTAGGTGATATACGGATCTTCAAGATCAACCCAGTAACCCAGGCGGCGGGTGAACTCGTCCCAATCGGTCTTGCAGGTCCAGACGCTTTCACGGCATTTTTCATTGAAAGGAGCCAGACCGAATTCTTCGATGGCCTGGGCACCTTGAATTTTCAGTCCTTTTTCCACGGCGCGTTCCACTGGCAAACCATGGGTATCCCAACCGGCTTTGCGCACCACCCGGTGACCGGTCATGGTTTTGTAACGGCACATGATATCTTTGCAAAGACGAGCCATCACATGGTGAACACCGGGCATGCCGTTGGCCGTGGGCGGCCCTTCGTAGAAGACCCAATCGGGACAACCTTCACGTTGTTGGATGCTGCGGACAAACGTCTCGTTCTCCAGCCAGAATTTGCTGATGCGCTCTTCGCTGGCCGAGTCGTGAAATTTGCTGAACAGTTCGGGATAGAGAGACATTACAGCTCCGCCTTGGCCAGGAATCCGGTGACCAATGCCGCCAGCCTGGGTTGTGCCTCGTTGGCAACTTTGATGATTTCTTCCACATTTGCAGGCTTGAGGGCATCGGGAAAACAAGCGTCGGTGATGACCTGCAGGGCCACCACTTTCATGCCGCCGTGCACCGCAACCAGATTTTCAGGCACAGTGGACATGCCCACCGTGTCGGCGCCAATGGCCCGCAGAAATCGGTACTCGGCTCCGCTCTCCAGATTGGGACCGGCCACTGCTACATAAACGGCACGTTTCAAGGCGATGCCTGCACTCAGGGCCACTTCTTCCATGGTCTGGATGAAGTTCCGGTTGTAGGGTTCGCTCATGTCGGGAAAACGAGGCCCAATGCGGTCATCATTGGGACCAATCAGGGGGTTGTCCCCCATCAGGTTGATATGGTCGGTGATGACGGTGATGTCACCGGCAGCCATGTGAGGATTCATCCCGCCAACTGCATTGCTGATCAGCAGGGATCCCGCTCCAAGAGCTTTCATCACGCGCACCGGCAGCGTGATCTCCTGCATGGAATATCCCTCGTAATAATGCACCCGGCCCTGCATGGCCATAACTCGACGGCCAGCCAAGGTGCCCAGCACCAATTTGCCTTCGTGGCTGGTGGCTGTGGATTCGACAAAATGAGGCACCTCGCCGTAAGGAATGGTGCATTCGGCGTCTATGCTCTGGCCCAGTTCACCCAGACCAGTGCCCAGGATCAGGCCGATTTCCGGCTGAAAATCCGTCTTTGTGCGGATAAAAGCGACAGCTTCTTCGATTTGGGTCCACATCTGACTCAAAACCGGCCTCCGGTCGTTGGGTTGCCTTTTGGTTAAAATATGCGACGGCAAGGTAACATGGCCCGAAGGTACCGCCAAGGAAAAAGCGGGAATCTGGTGATTCCCGCCATTATTGCCCTATTTGCTTCAGCTCTGCGGGGCTCAGGTGAGAGCCGTCTCGCATTCGGTTTCGACATCATCCAAGGTGACTTCAGGCTCAGGATCTGTGGATTCCATTGCTGAAACGGCCGGGACTGGTATGCCCATCACCGCAAAATCCACAGCCGCGGCCACAGTATTTTTGGCTGCGGATTTTACCGGACTGACGGGTGTATAGTCTCGCCATTGGTCGGTATGAGGGGTGCTGTAGTCAGTATTCTCAGTGGTTTTCGGCGCAGAAGTAGTCGTTTTCTCGATTTTAATGCCCGAACCAATCACACTGTCGGCCATATCGATCAGACGCTGGTCCAAATCGGCGAAATCGTCCTTGTGGGATTCGATAAAGGTAATCTGGGCTTCGGCCAGGCCTTTGAATCGAGCCAGGTAGGTTTCTTTCTCCGTGCGCAAGGAGATCAATTCGCGGCGTAGTTCTTCCGTGCGAACACGGCATTCTTCCAGGATTCCCTTGGCTGTTAGCTGGGCTTCCTGAATGACCAGATCACCTTCCCTGGCGGCGTTCTCCTTCGATTCCTGCATGACGCGTTCAGCCGTCATCAAGGTATCGCGCAGGGTGCGTTCCATGGTGTGGTATTCGCTGATCTTGGTATCCTGGTCCATGAGACGTTCCCGCAGGACTTTGTTGTCCACCAGCACCGCTTCGTACTCGTCGGCCAGGGTGGTCAGAAAGGCGCGAACTTCATCACAGTCAAAACCGCGCACTGATTTGCGGAATTCCTGTTTGCGAACGTCCAGTGGTGTGATCCTCATGACTTATTCCTCCGGGTCTAGCTGGCACCGGATTCAGTCAGATTCCGGTCTAGGCAATGATTCTCATAAGGATTCTTATCAAAAACAATGCCAGGATGGGTGAAAGATCAAAGCCACCGAATCTGACCACTTTGCGCAGAGGCCCCAGAACGGGCTCCGTAACCCTTATCACCATCAATAGCAATTCATTGCGAGGATTTGGATTGACCCAACTGAGAATTACCCGGATCAAAAGAAGCCAGGAATAAACCTGCAAAACAGAAATCAGGATGTGGCGAATGCCCATTTTTCAACCTTTCCGGTGTGAATTCGTCCGCCCGGCAAATTCCAGGGGCCGACTCTTAGGTTCGGGGACCAAAAATGGCACTGCCGACCCGCACCAGGGTGGCGCCTTCGGCAATGGCCTGTTCAAAATCGCCACTCATGCCCATGCTCAGCTCGGGCAGCGCCAGGCCGGATTGTCGGCGGGCATCTTCATTCAAAGAGCGCAAAAAGGCAAAAGTTTTTCGCAAAGTTGAATCGTCGGCATCAAAAGCAGCCATGGTCATCATCCCTCGCAGGTCCAAGCCTTCGCAAGCAGCCATTTCCAGGGCAAAATCCACCGCCTGCTCGGGGTCCAGGCCATTTTTCTGGGGTTCACGGCCGGCATTGACTTCCAGGAGGATGGGCTCCCGGCGATTTTCGGCAACAGCCAGAGCACTCAGTTTTCGAGCCAGCTTCAGGGAATCGACACCATGCAAGAGACAGAAACGGCCACTGGCGGCAGTGGCTTTGCGGCTTTGCAAATGTCCGATAAAGTGCCAACGGAGTTGATCAGCAGGAAGGTTCGCTGCTTGCAGCATGGTGGCAAATTCAGCTTGTCGATCCAGGGCATCGCCCACACGATTTTCCCCAAAATCCCAGTGCCCGGCTGCGCAGGCCCGAAGAACCAGCTCCAGCTTGATGCGTTTGGTGACGGCCACCAGGCGCACATCATCTTCCGGTCGACCGGCCAACCGGCAGGCTGCCGCCATCCGCTCCTGAACCTGGGCGAGGCGGCCGGGTACATCAATCAGTGAAGTCAATGGGTCTCCTGACTGATATGATCAGGACCAAATGTTTTGTCTACCGCCAGCGCAACAACATGGTGCGGGGATCCAACTCCAGGCTGACCTGGGCGATGTCCTCGCTGCCATGCTCCTTGATGGTGTTGACCTTGATGTGCTCACTCTCGGGACAAAGAGCCACAATCACATTGACGTGGTCTTCGAAGCGCGCCACATCGGTGGGCACTCCCCGGTCGTCCATCTCCTGGCCTTCGCGATGGGTGTTGCTGCTGGCCCAGATTTCGGCTCCCCAATCGGCCCCCATCTTCTTGACACCCTCAAGTTCCCACTCCTCAGTGCTTTCGAAACGGGGAGTTCCATCGAGAATGACCATATCAGGTTCAAAGCCGGTGGCGTCCTTGAGGAAAGCCACGGACTCAGCCAGTTTTTCCAAGGAAAAGGACTTGCGGTTGTACACCAGGATCTGGCGGTTGCGTTCCATTTCCAACTGACGTTGAAGCACGTTGTCCATTTCAAGAACCTTGCTCATGCTTTGGAAAAGCTGCTCAAAAAAGGCACTGATGTGCTCTACAGGTTCCTGTGTGGAAATGTACAAAACTTTTTTGCCCTGCAGCAATTGGTCCACGGCCAGGCCGATCAGGAAACCGGTTTTCCCCACCCCGGGACGGGACAGCACCACACCCAGATTTCCTGCACCCAGGCCACCACCAATGACTTTTTCGAAGATCCTTACCGGGCTGCGCTGGATCATTTTGTTCAACGGCATTTCATTCCTCACTCGTTTTCTGAACTATTTCTGAACGCTTTTTAGTGAACATTCTGAATGTGCCTGGACACTTACTTGTTGCCCGCAGCCTTCTTTTCCAGGTAAATCCTGACCAGCTCTTCAGCCACATCACTGGGAGCCGGCGCGTAACGGGCAAACTCCATGGTGAACTCGGCCTTGCCCTGGGTCGATGACCGCAGAACTCCAGCATAACCGAACATCTCGGCCAAGGGAACATTGGCATCGACCCGAATGAAACCATCATCCTCGGTGGTACCAACAATAACACCACGGCGCTGCATCAAGGTCTTGATAATATCACCCTGGAATTCGCCGGGACCTTCAATGGAGACCAGCATCAGCGGTTCAAGAGCCACTGGTTTTGCCTTCAGATAGAAAGTTCGCACTGTTGCCCGGCAGGCGGTGGTGAAAGCCATGTCCGAGGAGTCAACCGCATGGAAGGCGCCGTCTCTCAGGGTCACGGTCATGCCCGTCACCGGGTGGCCGATGTATTGTCCTTCATCCAGAGAGGTGGCAAAACCTTTTTCACAGGCACCGATATACTCGGTGGGAATGCGGCCACCAACGACCTTGTTCTCGAAGTGGAATTCGCCGTCATCGCTGGGACCAAAGGTACCCTGAACCTTGGCGTACTGACCGGAACCACCAGTCTGCTTTTTGTGAGTATAATCAAATTCGATTGTCTGGGTGATGGTCTCGCGGTATTTCACCTGAGGAGCACCGGTTTGCACTTCGGCCTTGAACTCACGTTTCATACGTTCGATGTAGACCTCAAGGTGCAACTCACCCATGCCACTGACGATGGTATCGCCTGTTTCATCATCGTGGTGCGTGCGGAAAGTAGGATCCTCTCGAGTGAAACGCCCGAGAGCTTTGGCCATGTTGCTGGAGGCTTTGTTGTCGAGGGGAGTGATCGCCAGGCTCACCACCGGCTCGGGAACATGCATGCTTGAAACGGCAATGCGTTCGCCGCCGGTGAAGGTATCGCCACTGGCACAATCAACTCCGAACAAGGCTACAATTTCGCCGGCGTGGGCTGCGGTGATGTCTTCCATCTGGTCAGCATGCATGCGTCCAAGACGGCCCACCTTGACTTTCTTGCCAGTGCGGCTGTTGTAAATGTCAGAACCCTTTTTCAGGATGCCGTCATAAATGCGCACATAGGTTAGCTGTCCGTAGGCGCCCTCTTCAAGTTTGAAGGCATTGCACACCAGAGGTTCGGTGTCGCTGTTGGCCATAATGAACTCTTCTTCAACGCCACCGGGAAGCATTTTCAAAGCGGTGTTTTCGATATCTGTGGGGCAAGGCAAGTAGCGGGTCACAGCATTCAGCAGCAACTGCACACCCTTGTTCTTGTAGGCACTTCCCATGTAGACGGGTGTCAGTTCGTTGGCCAAGACACCATTGCGGATGCCTTCGTGGATCAACTCTTCGGTGACTTCCTCTTCCATGATCGCTTCCATCAGATCATCACTGAACATGCTGACAGCATCGAGCATCAACTCGCGGCGGCTCTCAGCTTCGATCAGCAGATTCTCGGGGATCTCACTTTTGACGATTTTTTCGCCACTTTCACCTTCAAAGCGGTAGGCCTTCATGGTAACCAAATCCACGACACCTTCGAGATCTTCTTCCAGGCCGATGGGGATTTGCATCATGACGGCATTGTGCTTGAGCTTTTCGCGCAGCTGGTCGGTAACCCGGGCAGGGTTGGCGCCACTGCGGTCGCATTTGTTGATGAAAGCAATGCGAGGCACACTGTAGCGTTTCATCTGCCGGTCCACGGTGATGGACTGGCTCTGCACGCCGGCCACCGAGCACAAAACAAGAATGGCACCATCAAGCACCTTCAGGGCACGTTCCACTTCAATGGTGAAATCCACGTGACCAGGGGTGTCGATGATGTTGATCTCGTAATCATCCCAGGAGGTGTGAGTGGCGGCACTTTGAATAGTGATGCCGCGCTCGCGCTCCAGTTCCATGGAATCCATGGTGGCGCCGACGCCGTCCTTGCCGCGAACCTCGTGAATGGCGCGAATGCGCCCGGTGTAAAAGAGGATCCGTTCGGTCAGGGTCGTTTTGCCTGAATCAATGTGGGCACTGATCCCGATGTTCCTGATGTTGCTCAGGTCTGCACTCATAGCCTTCATCCTTTTTGCGGTAGAATACTGCTTCTGCCGTTGGTCAACGCGATTTTAGCGCATAAAAAACACACGTCGGCCCTCACCCCCAAGGTGTGGTTCACAGACGCGGTTCGGGGGAAGATAGTCATTTATTCTTAAAACGCAAAAGAAGAGTGTTAGAGTCGTGTGGATAATTTAGGGACGAACTGAAGAGCCATCAGACAGTCCGTCCCCGGTTTTATCAAAGGGCTCCGTGTTTCTGGCCAACTTTTTCAAAAGCCGCCAAACAGCGATCAATCTGCTCATCAGAATGGGCAGCAGAAGCCTGCAGACGAATTCGAGCCTTCCCCTTGGGCACCACCGGAAAGCTGAAACCAATGCAATAAATCCCTTCTTCCAGCAGGTCAGCGGCAATACCCTGAGCCATCACAGCATCATTTTCATGATGCCCGAACATCACCGGGATGATGGCGTGATCACATGAATTCACAGTGAAACCCAAATCGCCTAACCCAGTGCGCAGCCGTCTCTGGTTGCTTTTCAGCCTCTGCAAAGGCTCGGGATCTTCACGGCAGATGCGCAAGACCTCCAGGGCCGCACCACAAATCATCATGGGCACCGAGTTGCTGAACAGATAAGGCCGGCTCTTTTGCCGCAGGTAATCAATGATCTCCTTGTGACCACTGGTGAACCCACCCAACGCTCCTCCAAGGGCTTTGCCCAGGGTCGAGGTGATGATATCCACGCGGTCCATGACCCCAAAGGCTTCGGGAGTGCCTCGGCCGGTGGGACCGACAAAACCTGTGGCATGACTGTCGTCCACCAGCACCATGGCCTGATACTTGTCAGCCAGATCACATATGTCGCTCAAGGGAGCGGGATGGCAATCCATGCTGAAAACGCCGTCGGTGACAATGAGCCGAAAGTCGGCGTCGGATGCCTCACGCAGTTTGCTTTCCAAATGGTTCATGTCCCGATGTTCATAGATGTAACGACTGGCCTTGGACAGCCGCACTCCATCGATGATCGAAGCGTGATTCAGTTGATCGGTGATGATGGCGCTTTTCTTGTCGAGCAGCGGTTCAAACACACCACCGTTGGCATCAAAGGCCGCAGCGTAAAGAATGGTGTCTTCCATACCCAGAAAATCGCTGAGTTCCGCTTCCAGCTGTTTGTGCAACGTCGTAGTCCCACAAATAAAGCGCACCGAGCTGAGACCATAGCCCCACTGGTCGAGGGTTTTGCGGGCGGCGGCAACCACCCGGGGATCCGACGCCAGGCCCAGATAGTTGTTGGCGCAGAAGTTGATAACCTTCTTGCCACCCACGACAATCTCAGCCCCTTGGGGGGATTCGAGCAGGCGCTCCTCCTTGTAGAGCCCCTGCTCGCGGATGCTGTCCAGTTCAGTTCTCAGCAATTCTCCAAATTTTCCGTACATTCAATTCTCCTAATGGGCTCTTAGTAGAGCTTGGCCATGTCCTCGAGAGTTTTGGTTGGCACCTTGTCAGCCCAGCCGGCCTGACCGAAGGAAATCATGCGGGCCTTGACCACTTCGGCCATGGCGATGCGGGCGGGTTTCAGGTAATCACGAGGATCGAACTTGTCCGGTTGCTCGGCAAAAACCTTGCGGATGGCACCGGTGATGGCCAGCCGGTTGTCGGTGTCGACATTGATTTTGCGCACACCATTTTTGATACCGCGCTGGATGGCTTCCACGGGCACACCGTAACTTTCCTTCATGTCGCCACCATAGTTGTTGATGATGTCCAACAATTCGCGGGGCACCGAGCTGCTGCCGTGCATAACCAAGTGGGTGTTGGGCAGGCGGCGATGGATTTCTTCGATGAGGTCCATTTTCAGCACGTCACCGGTGGGTTTGACTTTGAACTTGTAGGCCCCGTGGCTGGTGCCGATGGCCACAGCCAGAGCGTCGCAATTGGTGTCGCCCACAAAACGTTCGGCCTCATCGGGGTCGGTGAGGTGCTCGGCGGCTTCGTCCTCACTGAGACCGGCGCCATGGCCGTCTTCGATACCACCGAGGCAACCGATCTCCGCTTCCACGGTCACGCCCAGGGCGTGGGCTTTGGCCACAACCTGGCGGGTCACGTCCACATTGTAATCGTAGCTGCTGGGGCTCTTGCCGTCCGCCTGCAGAGAACCGTCCATCATGACCGATGTGAAACCCTGGTCGATGGCGCTGAAGCAGGTTTCAGGGCTGTTGCCGTGGTCCTGGTGCATGGCGATGGGAAGGTTGGGGTTCAATTCGGCCGCAGCCAGCATCAGATGGCGCAGGTAATTATCCTGGGAGTAGGAACGGGCACCACGGCTGGCCTGAACGATGACCGGGCTGTTGGTCTCGGCCGCCGCCATCATGATGGCCTGGATCTGTTCCATATTATTGACATTGAAGGCACCGACGCCGTAATCATTTTCGGCAGCGTGGTCGAGCATGACGCGCATGGGGATCAAAGGCATGATGGACTCCTTTTTTAACAGATAAGACTCTGGACCAAACTCCGGACCAACCAGGTCACAAGAAAACACCCGGCAAGTCGCGACTTTGAACTCTGATATCACCCTGCCAAGCTAAACCAAGGGCGCGTTCGAAACCAGTGGAAAATAGAATTGGACTCGGATTATGATTGCGCGGGTCCGCCGAAAGGTTATCATGGCCTCCCATGAAGAAATCCTTGGCATTCAATGTATTGACTCGGATCGGTTCCAGCATTTTGTTGGTGCTGGTGATGTTTTTGTCGTCTCTGCCGGTAGGGGCCTCGGCAAAAGCCGAAGATAAGCTTTCGGTGATGGTCAGCATCTTGCCCCAGGTCTGGTTTGTGGAGCAAATCGGGGGGAACGAGGTTTCCGTGGAAGCCCTGGTGGGCCCCGGGCACTCTCCCGCCACTTTCCAGCCCACGGCCCGGCAAATGGCGC
>JAUUYW010000226.1 GCA_030590265.1 Candidatus Krumholzibacteriia bacterium | reverse complement strand
GGCCGAAGTCTATGCAATTCCCAGTGAGATTGCCGACCCTCTGGCCGGTCTGGAATACGATCCTGACCTGTTTGCCCAAGGGGAGGCTGAACAACTCAGTCCATTGTTGACCGTCAGCATTGGACTGGCTTTGCGCGAGGAGGTGAGATCATGATTCGCATCAATCTTTTGCCTCGTGATGAACAGCCAAAACAAAGAAGTCTGAAAATCCCGCAGGTGGGTGCTTTTGCCCCGGTGGCTCTGATCCTGGTGGCAGCAGTGGTTATAACCGGTGCACACTTTCATCAAGCCAAGGAAGTTGCCGCACTCCAGGAAACCATTGCCGAAGAAGAAGCCGAGAGCCGTCGTTTGGCTCCTGAGATCGCCAAGATCAAGCGCCTGAACAAACAGCGCAAGGATCTGAACGATCGTTTGGACGTGATCACCGAACTGGATCGGGACCGTTACTTCCGGGTTCATCTGATGGACGAACTGAATCGCAGTCTGCCTGATCATATGTGGCTGACTCGTTTTGAGGATATCGGTGGAGACAGCTACCAGGTCGAAGGTGTGACCTTCAGCAATTTCCTGATCAGTGATTTTCTGCAAAGCATTACCAGCAGTCCCTGGTTTGCCTCGGTTGACCTGACAGTGGCCGAAAAAGGCGAAATTGGAGACGTGCAAGTCATAAAATTCAAGGCCAGGGCGAGCGCCGTGCGGCGAGCACCCAAACCGGCCTTCGAAGGATAGGAAGGACCACCATGGATATCGATATCAAAGATCCTAAACTATTGCGCTGGGCCATGGCGATCCTAGTGGTGCTGGTGGCAGTACCCATGTACTTCATGTCAGCCATGTACCCGTTCACCTATGCCTCGGGCAAGGAGAAGGTGTCCGAACTTGAAGTCAGACACCAGGAGCTGAGTCGGGATCTGGAAAAGGCCCGCCTGCTGGTTCGCAACCTCGAACGGGTGGAACAAGAGTATGCCATTTTACACGACCAGTGGGACGTGGCCCAAACTCTGTTGCCTGAGAAAAACCAGATGCCGGACCTGTTGCGCAAAGTGACTGCTGCGGGTCAACAATCCGGAGTCGAATTCCAGATTTTCAGGCCTCAAAATACGTTGGGACACGGTTTCTATTCCGACAACCCCATCGAGGTGAGCATTGAAGGCGGATACCATCAAACGGGTGTTTTCCTGAGTCGGCTGGCCAACCTGAATCGCATCGTCAATGTATCCAATTTGCGGATGCAGGGCCTGGATAATACTGATGACCAGCCCTATACCATGAAAACGGATTTGATCCTCACTGCCTACACTTTGGATTCTTCCCAACCCCAGGTTGTGGCTGAAAATTCAGAGAACAAAGCCAAACCCGCCCCGGCAAAAGCCGGTGGCCAACACTAGGAGAGGGTGGATATGTTTCACCAAAAGAAATTGATAGCCGCGGTAATGACCGGTGTTCTCCTGGTGATGATATCGGGAGCCCTGGCCGCGACCAATGATGATCCCGCATCGCTCTCTCCTTCCCAGGAGGCTCGTGCGCGCATCAACGCTCTGAGGGCAAACGAATTTTTCTACCAGTCCTACGGCAAGGAAGACCCTTTCCGGGTGCTGGTCGATGGAGAGTACAGAGAATCAGTTGCCAGCGAGCTGGTGGACATGAACAGCGCTCACCTGGTGGGCGTGATGTGGGGCCAGGATGATCGATTCGCCCTGGTCGAAGATGGAGACGGTTTTGGTTATATCCTGCGTGTGGGCGATCGCGTCCGTTTCGGTCGGGTCGTCAGCATCCGCAAAAACTCACTCACCGCGCGGGTCACTCTTTACGGAATCACCAACAAAGTGGTTCTCAAGCTCGAAACTACGGAGGGCTAGAAAATGTTCGGAAGGATCCGCTTTACCTATACCCTGGTCTTGATGGTGGTTGCCATCGTCAGCCTGAGCTCAATCGCTCTGGCCCAGGATGCTGAAATTCCTGAGACTGCAGAATTCATGGGCCGCCCCATTTCCCTTGACGTTCAGGATGCTGAGATCGGCACGGTTTTACGGTCGTTGTCCAGCTTCTCGGGCAGCAACATTGTGGCTTCACCCAATGTTGTGGGCAAAGTCACTGTCCGGTTGGAAGAAGTGCCCTGGAAAGAAGCCCTGGGGGTTATTTTGCGGGCTCACAGCTTTGACTACATTGAAGAACATGGTGTATTTCGCATCGATACGGCCGCACAGCTGCGGGACGAAAAGCTTGCCGTGGAACGTTCCCGCAAGCAAGTGGAAGACCTTGCTTTCCTGGATCTAGGCATGGTCACCATGCACTACGCCAACGCCGATGAGATCAAGAACGCCCTCAAGGAAATGCTCACCGACCGGGGAAACATCGACGTGGATATTCGCACCAACAGTTTGTTGATCAACGATATCCAGGAAAGGGTGGCTTTGATCAGCAACATGGCGAAGCAGCTGGATTCCCAGACACCACAGGTAGAGATCAACGCCCGCCTGGTGGACATGAACGTCAAGGCCACGCGAGAGTTGGGCATCAACTGGGGTATCAACAATTTCAAGCCCTCAGGCTCCAATATGGCCGGTAGTGGTTTCATTGACAACACTTTCCAGAACCCTGCCACGGAGCTCAAGGTGGCTACGGTTCAGAACTGGGGCGAATTGTTGGTCAAAGTGCAGGCCCTGGAGAATTCTCTCGACGCCCACTTGATCAGCAACCCAATCATCACCACCACGGACAACCGCGAGGCCAAAATCCTGGTGGGCCAGAAGATTCCCCTGATCGTGGCTGATGAGGCTGGCAATGCCATCACTCAGCTGACCACCATCGGTATCATGTTGCAGGTGACTCCGCACATCAACAGCCCGGAACATATCACTCTCGATATTCATAACGAAGTGAGTGATCTTTCCAGCCAGGCTACGGTGCAGGGTGGAGTGATCATCAATACCAGTGAATCCGATACCCGGGTTGTGGTTCAAGATGGTGAAACAGCCATCGTGGCGGGCTTGATTCGCAAAATTGAAAGTGATGTGGAAAGTGGTGTGCCGGTTTTGATGGACATCCCGCTGTTGGGTGCTCTTTTCAAGCACACGAGCAAAACCAAAGACCATCGTGAATTAGTGGTTTTTGTAACGCCGCACATTGTCACCGATGAATATATCCGGCGCACTACCTTGACCACCGACTCCGAAGTAGAAATTAACCCCGAGGCCCTGGCTGACTTTTAACCTCGGTTGTTGACAAAATAGATGCAGAATAAACGCCCTCCCTGATTGCCTTCAGGGGGGGCGTTGTATTAGGATTGGGTTATGTGGACTTCATTGATCGGATTCATGGGCAGTGGTAAATCGACGGTTTTGGCCAGCTTGCAGGCCAACACCAGTCGCCCTGGTGTGTCTGTTGATGGGGTTGTTGAAGAAAATGAAGGTTCCTGCATTGCTGAAATATTCAACATCCGCGGCCAGGCTGCCTTTCGCCACCTGGAATTAAAAGCCGTCCAGGATTTGGACCCAATGCGGAATCTGATTGTGGATACCGGCGGTGGCATCGTGGAAACACCTGCTGCTGTCGGGGTTTTGCGGGCCAATGGTGTGGTCATCTGGCTGGATTGTTCATGGAAAGAAGTCCGGACCAGGTTGAAGGATGCTCCTGTTGGAGGGCGACCGTTGATCGATGAGTTGGGCTGGTCAGGGCTGGAAGATTTGTTCCGCCGCCGGCGTCCCCTGTACGCTGCTGCTGCCGATTTCAGACTCCAGGCGGATGGTGATCTGGACAATCTCGCCCACACGGTCATGCTGCGCAGTCTTATCTGGCAACGTCATCTGGAAAAGAGTCGTCCATGAGAGTTGTTTCTGGACAATGGAGGGGCAGGAAGCTGCTCTCACCCAAAGGTAATTTGGTGCGTCCCACCACCGACCGGGTCAAAGAAGCCATGTTTTCCATCCTGGGTCCTTCGGTGCGTGGTTGCCAGGTGCTGGATTTGTGCTGTGGCGCAGGTGGATTGGCCATTGAGGCCCTAAGCAGAGGCGCCAGCAAGGCTATCCTGGTGGATGTCCACCGCAAATCATTGGATCTGGCCCGGCGCAACCTGGAATTGTGTGGTGCCGAAACCGATCATTTTGAATTGGTTCAATCCGATGCGGAAGTTTTTTTCGCAGGGTGGCAACCACCCGATGATGGAACTTCCTGGCTGCTGTTTTGCGATCCGCCCTATCATACTTCGGTGGCTGTTGGTATCTTTCAAAGGCTGACCCATGGCGATCCTGCCTCTGGTTTTAAAGCGGGAATCATCGAACACAGTGCTGCAATCGTTATTGATGACAGTGAAAAAGGTCCCTGGAAGATCAGCAACCGACGCTACGGCGAAACCTGCCTGACGGTGGTCAGGCCTGGATAATCCGCTGGAATGTTTGAGAAACGAGGATGATCATGGAACGACATGTTCTTTACCCAGGCTCATTTGATCCCGTCACTCTTGGGCACCTGGATATTCTGGAAAGGGCCTGCGCCCTGTTTGACCGGGTTACGGTAGTGGTGGCGGAAAAGGGCAAAGCCGATTTGCTGCCCGTGGAGCAGAGGGTGGACCTATTCCGCCAATCCATCGCCCACTTGCCCGAAGTGGAAGTGCACTCTTTTTCCGGCCTTTTGGTGGATGAAGTCCGAGCTCGTGGGGCGGTGGCAGTAATTCGGGGGATTCGAACTGCCGGTGACTACGAACACGAATGGACCCTCGCTGGAGTCAACGCATTGCTGGCTTCTGAGGTGGAATATGTTTACTTTCTGGCCCGACCACACATGGCGGCGGTCAGCAGCAGCTTGGTGCGTGACGTCATTGCTCACCATGGTCCTCTTGAAAAACTAGTCCCTGAACCGGTGGTCAAGGCCCTGAGTTAGTTTGATCCCCTACTTTTTTGCCGATTTTCACCAGGAGTGTTGACCGTGTTTTTGGATATTGCCACAATCAAGTTGGAGTCAGGCCGTGGGGGAGATGGCTGTGTGTCCACTCGTCGGGAAAAATTTGTTGACCGTGGAGGGCCTGATGGCGGCAACGGCGGCCGTGGTGGGGCGGTATGGTTTGAAGCTTCCGATGAGCTTTCCACCCTTTTGGATTTTCGTTACAAACGGAACTACAAGGCCGCAGCAGGTATGGCTGGTTCCGGTAGGAAAAAGACCGGTCCCGATGGTGAGGATATCATCCTTCGGGTTCCCTGTGGTACCTCTATACACAACACTGAAGACAATGCGCCCCTTGGTGATCTGCTGGAAAATGGCGACCGGGTTCTGTTGGCAGTGGGCGGCAAGGGCGGCAAAGGCAATTGGGAATTCCGCAATCCCCGCAACCAGACCCCCATGAAGGCCACCGAGGGCAAACCGGGCCAACAATTGGAAATCCGTCTGGAGCTGAAACTCATTGCCGACATCGGTCTGGTGGGCGAGCCCAACGCCGGCAAAAGTACTCTGCTGTCGGTAATCACCGCCGCTCGTCCCAAGGTGGCCGACTATCCCTTCACCACCTTGGTGCCAAACCTGGGTATTGTGGATTTGGGTGATTTCACCAGCTGCACTATTGCAGATATTCCCGGCCTGATCGAAGGTGCGGCTGAAGGGAAAGGCCTGGGCCATGAATTTTTGCGTCATGTTGAGCGCACCCGGGCCTTGCTCTTGCTTGTGGATCCAACCTACGAGTCGCCCAAACGTGCTTTGGATGTCTTGCGTGAAGAATTGATACGGCACGGGAAACGTCTGGCCGAGTTGCCTTTCGCGGTGGTTGTGACCAAGCAGGATGTCCTTCCTGAAGATCGCAACGCCGAGGTCATGGCCGAAGCCAGGCAGTGGTGCAAAGACCACGGAGGCATCGAAACAATTCTGATTTCTTCGGTGGCTCGCAGTGGCATTGAGCCTCTGCGTCATCTGGTGAAGCGCTTGTATACCTACCAATATGGTGCTGAGTCTCAGGAATAAGCCTGCTGCTCATTGCCATTGTCGACAGTCCT
>JAUUYW010000301.1 GCA_030590265.1 Candidatus Krumholzibacteriia bacterium | reverse complement strand
GCCTCTTCCAAAACCGTTTGCACACAGGAAGTGATGGTTGGATCGTCGCTCTTTTTCCCGATGCGGTGCATGGCCAGCGTGATGGGAGTGAGAGGGTTTTTGATTTCATGGGCCAAACGGCGAGCCACGCCCTGCCAGGCGGCAATGCGTTCGGCCCGGCGCAAATCTTCCCTGCTCTGGTGGAGTTGATTGGTCATGCGGTTAAAAGCAGTTACCAAGCGCCCCAGTTCAGCCGGTGCGGACACCTGAACCTGATGAGTAAGATCTCCGGCAGCCACCTTTTCGGTTCCCTTGGACAATTCCTGCAACGGGCGGGCCACATAACGTGCCAGACGATGACTCAAAACCAGCGAAACCATCAACAATAGAAGAGTCAGCACACCAAGGGTCAGCACCATGTTGGATCGCAACAAGCGGCTATAAAAATGACGCAATTGGCGAACGCCTGCCCCGCCCCGGGAAACTTCACTCAACAATGAATCCAGGTCCTTGGGCAAAGGGTGAGCCACCAAAACCCAATCACCGGAATGATCCTGCATGGGAGAGCTCGCCAGTAAGTGCGTACCATGATCCGTTTTCCAGCGTCTGGGCTGAGTCAGATCTGACGGTATGATGGCTTCTGGTGCCAGCAGGGATTCATTGGCAGCTGGGTCGGACCCTGGCTTCAGTTCCCAGGTGCCGGCTTGGGTTTGGTGAGCTTTCCACCAGATGACAGAATCAATGCCTGCTCCTTCACCAAAAGTGGTCACCAGCAAATCAGCCGACTTCTGGGCCTGATCTTTTTGTTGGTCCAATACCTGCCGGGCCAAAACAAGAGAGGCGTCAAAAGAGTTGGCCAAACCCGGACCATCCAAGACAGCAAGATGCTGGCGGCTGTTGTTCCAATCCACCAGCATGACCGCCAGGGCTGGAATGAGCATCATGGGAAAGAATAAAAGGAAGAGACGTTTTTGCACTGTGATCCCCATTTGTCAGGCCTGAATTGACCATCTGAACGTTACTATACCAGCGAAACAACAGTTGGAACGGATTTTTTGCCAAATATTTCAAAAACTGCTACAGGAGCCTTCATTCTTTACCGAAAAGCTTAACAGTATCAACTTTTTCGGCCTTTTGAGGCCACCGTCAAGGGATGTGACGAAGATGAAAACAACCGCACTGTTTTTGGCCCTGCTGGCCATGATCACCCTCTCCACCATGGCCGCTTTTGCAGCTCCTATCAAATGTGCCGGTTGCAAAACCGAATACTTCCTGATGGACCATCTCAAAGGCCCTTTCAACCAAGCCACCGGAAACGCCCTTCAACCGGGAAAAATCGGCAACAAAAAAGCCGTCCATTTGCTGGCCGACGGCAAAATCCAGTTTGCCTTCACCTGCAAACCTCACCAAAAACTGGCCAAAAAATTCAACCTGCCGGCAGAAAAAACCGCCGACTGGGTGAGCACCGCCATTGCCCGTGACCCCATTGTTGTGGTGATCAATCCCGACTGCGGCGTCGACAACCTCACCGTTGACCAACTGAAACTGGTCTTCTCGGGTCAAGTCAAAAACTGGTCCGAACTGGGTGGAAACGACCTGGCCGTGCAGGTGGCCCACCTGGACGATACGGTTGAAAGCGGCATCATCACCGTTTTCAAGGAAACCACCGTCGGCAAAAAAGGGAAACTGCACCCTCAGGCCAAAGCCATGGGTTCGCCCAACCAGCTGGGAAATTTCACCAAGAGCAAACCTGGCACCATCACCTTCAGGGGTCTGAATTCCTACAAGGACAGCTACGGTAAAATTGTGGCCGTCAACAGTGTGCTGCCCGAAAAGGACATGATTGTTCAGGGCGCTTATCCCCTGGCTGTCACCTACCACCTGGTGACCCACAAGGGCGACAACCCAGGCAATCAATTCCTGAAGTATCTGGGCACCCCCGAGGGTATGGCCCTGATCAACGAGGTCATGGTTGCTATTCCCCAGAAAGAAATTCAGGTTCCCTGATTCAGGAATTCTGTTGTATGAAAAGGGTGCCCCATCGGGCACCCTTTTTCTTGTTCAACAAACCAACCTCATGGTTTGATTTGGCTCATGCCGGGTTTGCTCTTGTCCGGATAAGCAGGCGTCTCGGGAAGGGCCCACTTACCGCCCGACTTCTCCAGTTGGGTGAGCAAAAATTCAATGGCTGCATCCAGCTGTGTGTCTTCGCCGGCCACCACGTCCGCGGGCATGTTCATCACGATAATATCCGGTTCTACGCCCCAGCCTTCAATGGGCCAGGTGCCATCCAGGGCGTAAAGACCAAATTGTGGTGGTGTGGTGGTGGCGCCATCGACCAGATGCTGATGCGGTTCAATGCCGATGCTGCCGCCCCAGGTTCGCACCCCCATCACCGTCGCCAGTTTTTTGCGTTTGATGGCTTCGGCAAAAAATTCACCATTGCTGCCCGTATCTTCGTTGATCAGGATCAGCAATGGGCCATGAAAATCCCGTTCGGGATTGCTGCCGGCATTTCCTTCCCGGGGAATGGTCAACGCCCACAGCTCTCGCTCCAGGCGATCGATGATCATATCGCCAACAAAACCGCCACCATTGTAACGTTCGTCGATGATCATGGCCTGTTTCCCGGTCTGGGGATACCAGGTGCGACCAAATTCAACCAGGCCGCCATCCATCATGTCGGGAATGTGCAGGTAGCCGATGCGTCCTTCGGTTTTTTCGGTGACATAGCCCAGATTTCCATCCACCCAGGCCCGATATCGCAGGCCGTATTCACCGCGCAAAGTGCGCAAACGAGTGGTCACGGCGCCCTTCGCGGATGACTTGCTGTTGGTTTTCAGGGACACCATTTTGCCGGCCTTGTCCACCAGCTGTTCGAAGACATTGTCCCCCGTTTTTATTTCAACGCCGTCGATGGCGATCAGGTAATCGCCTTCGGCAATGGGGATCCCCGGCTCGGTCAGTGGTGAGCGATAACTGGGATCCCAGGAAACACCCGGCACAATGTTGGTAATGCGGTAATACTCACTGTCTTTTTCGGGAGTGAAGGAGCACCCCAGCAGACCTGTTGAGACACGAGTTCCACGGCCACCATAGTCGCCGCCATAGATATAGGTGTGCCCGATGTTCAGTTCAGCGATGAGTTCGCCAATGAGATAATTCAAATCGGCGCGCGACCCGCAACCGGCCACAAAGGGCGCATACTTGTCATGCATGGCCTGCCAGTCGACACCGTGCAGGTTCTTGTCGTAGAACCAATCCCGCTGGATGCGCCAGGCTTCGTCGAAAATCTGCTGATACTCGGCCAATCGATCAACGCGCAGCTTGATGGCGCCCACGTCGACCTGACCATCACCGGATTTGGCTTTTTTACCAGCATCCACCACACCGATGTCGCGCCCGGCACGGTAAACCATTTTTTTGCCGTCGGAACTGAGGTGGTAATTGGCCACACCACTCATCAGGTCGTCCAGAGAGGCCTCTGCCAGATCGTAGGCCAGCAGGTCCAAAGAGTCTGCAGACTGGTCGTTCACGTTTTGGTACTTGAGAAATTCTGGATCATTTTTGCGGAGCATCAGGAAGCCGTCTTCAGTGGCTGTGAGACGGAAATAGTTGTCCGGGTCGACATCCTTGCACACCAGGACACGGTTGGACAAGCCTTCCAGATCGATGATGGTTTCGTTGTCCTTGTCTTCCTCTTTTTCTTCTTCTTCGTCACTCACCAAAACATCGTCAGTGTAGAATGGGGAGCGAACGTCATCGCGCAGCAGACAGACATAGGGCAGAGCCATTTTCAGGAAGACATGGTTTTGATCCTGCCGGCCCATGATCGGGTTGAAAGTGCGGTTGGAAAGGAAATACAGGTATTGCCCGTCGGGACTGAAAGAAGGTGACCAGGCCGTGCTCATGTCACCAGTCACCTGGTGGGTTTCTTTTTCCTTCAAATTGTACAGATAAATGGATTCGTTCATGTTGGAACCATTGTTGGTGTAGGCAATCCATCGGCTATCCGGAGACCAGACATAGTCCTGAATACCCCAACGCTCCCAACCCTCGTCGTCGTTGCTTTTGGCAATTTCGCTGATCTTTCCGCTCTTCACATCGACCAGATTCAGTCGCATGAACTTATCGGCAAATACCAGGTGCTTGCTGTCGGGAGACCAGACCAACGGCAGGGTGAAGCCGTAAAAACCTTCGGTCAGTTGTTTCCACTCATTCTGGCCCAGCTGATCCACCAAATAGATTTGTTCTTCGCCGCTGCGATCGGAAACAAAAGCAATGTTCTTGCCATCGGGCGACCAGACGGCGTTGCGCTCCCGACTACTGCTGGTGCCGGTGAGATTCACCGGATCGCCTTCATCGGCGGGCAGATTCAAAATCTCACCGCGGGCTTCGACCAGCACCCGTTCACCACCGGGCGACAGGCTGAACGAACCATCAGTGGCTCCGGGGGTGACCAGGACCGTGCGCACATAGCGACGATCCGAAGGGATGTT
>JAUUYW010000505.1 GCA_030590265.1 Candidatus Krumholzibacteriia bacterium | reverse complement strand
GCGGTGCCCTAGATAAGGAGATCCCATGTCCGGGAAGATCGAACAGACCCTCGGCCACAGCCCCGACCCCGATGACGCCTTCATGATCTACGCCCTGGCCAAGGACAAGATCGACACCGGCCCCTACAAGTTCACCCACGTCATGGAAGACATCCAGACCCTGAACGAACGGGCCACCCGTGGCGAGTTGGATATCACCGCCATCAGCATCCACGCCTATGCCTATGTTCTGGACAAGTACGCCTTGCTACCTGCCGGTGCCAGCATGGGCTTTGGTTATGGCCCCATGGTGATTGCCAAAGAAAAAATTGCCCCAGCCGATCTCAAGGGTATGACCATCGCCATTCCCGGCAAGATGACCTCGGCCTATCTGGAATTGCAGCTGGCCATCGGCGAATTCAACCCGGTGCATGTGCCTTTTGATGAGATCATCGACAGGGTTGTCAGCGGCGAATTTCCTGCCGGTTTGATCATTCACGAAGGCCAACTGACCTACCAGGACGCCGGGCTGGAAGAATGCATCAACCTGGGCCAGTGGTGGTGGGAAGCCACCGGCCGCAAGGATTGGCCCCTGCCATTGGGCGGCAACACCATCCACAAGCGTCATGGCGACAAGATGAAGGATATCTCTGACATTCTCACCGCCAGCATCCAGTACAGTCTGGACAACCGCGAAGCCGCCCTGGGTTATGCCCTGGACTGGGCCCGCAACATGGGTGTCGAACTGGCCGATGAGTTTGTGGCCATGTACGTCAACCACTGGACCCTGGATTACGGACAGGCCGGACGCGACAGCATCACCGAGTTGCTGAAACGCGGGCATGCTGCCGGGTTGATCCCCGAAGTGAAGAACCTGGAGTTTGTTGAAGGATAAGAAACGATCATGAGAGACGAGCGCCCGGGTTCCATTTTGGTTCCCGGGCTTTTTTTGGAACTTTAGATGGCCATCCCAATTGAAAGAGCTTGGTCCATTAACGGGAGGTCGGACATTATTTTCCTACGCGCATTGACAATATTTTTCGCCCTGATCGCCATTTCTGCCAACGTTTCAGCACAGCCCGATGACACTGCGCCCCAGGAAGTGGGAATACCCTTTCCCGGAGGCCAGGAGCCCAAGCCATTTGCCGGCCTCACGGAGCTGAACACCACCCTGGATTTTTCTTTCATGTACACTCATTTGCGGGGCCAGGACATGGCCGGCTCCTATGGCGGAGTTCCTCAGATTGGTGCAGGCATCTCCTTTGCCTTTAGCCAACGCAACCGGTTTTTCATGTCCCTTGGTTATGGCCACCAATCGGGAGATCCCTATTGGGATGTTGATGGCTTCAGCAATGATGGCAGCATTACGGTGCAAACAATCCCCTTGCTGCTCGGCCTCAAGACCAACGCTTCATCCAGGAAAACTTTCCGGTTGTACTTTGGTATGGCTGTCCAGTTGACCCACGTCACTGAAAAAATTTCCACAGGGGAATTGAACGGCGATGCCCAAACCATTTCACCTTCAGGCCTTACTACCGGATATTACCTTTTCTTCGGTCCCGAATTTCCACTGGGCAAAGGAACCGACGCCCTGGGAATGGAATTCGGTATCGGCGGCACCAAAGGTTCGCTTAATTCAGGCAGTTACAGCCACAATATCGACCTCACAGGTTACAGCATGCGGGTTTATTACAATTTCGGAATCTAAGGGGAGATCATGAAACACCTCAAACGTACCTTTATTCTTCTGTTGGTTACGGTTGCCTCCAATGTCTTTGCCGACGGTATGATGATGACTTCCGCGCCATATTACATCGAGGAAACAGGCCAGCAGGCTCTGATCACCTACGACCAGGCAAGCTCCAGCGAAACTCTCAGCATCTTGCCCAGCTTTCGTGGCGATACTAATGATTTTGCCTGGATCATCCCTGTTCCCAACCAACCTACTCTTGAAGAAGGCAGTGAACAGGTTTTTCGTGATTTGCGATCCCTGACCAGTCCCAGACATCATTTCCGGGATGGAGATTGGGGTGGTTGCGATCGCCAATATTTCAGCACTGACGATTATGATGGCGGGGGATACGAAATCATTGACAGCCAGCTGGTCGGATACTACCAAACCATGATCCTGTCCGCTGACCAGGCCCCCGCCCTCCTGGAAGTCCTCACCCACTGGGGTTTTCTGCACTCGGACAACATTGATCAGGCCACCGATCTGATCACCGGTTATGTGGAGCGGGATTGGTACTTTGTCACGGTAAGAGTAGACAGCACTTCATTCGTCGAGGCATTCCCACACGGATATAACCAGTATTATGGCCATCTCCAGCCATAGAAATTGAACATCAACAATGATGAAATCATCTACCCCATGCGCATCAGCGC
>JAUUYW010000357.1 GCA_030590265.1 Candidatus Krumholzibacteriia bacterium | reverse complement strand
CCCCTGGATCCATTGACTTCAATGTTTGAGTTGCAAAAACCAAGAGGCTGTGTGGATGGATTCTCGCGAACTCCGCAGGAAGCGAAGCGACGAGGACCTCGCGAGAATTCTTTCACACAGCCTCTTGGTTTTTCAGCTACCCAAACATAGAAGTCAAATTACGCACCATGACTTGAATGTGTTCGCCGGTTTCATAATCCAGGGTTGAACCATGGATACTGTGGGGAATACCGTAGACCACGAAGATGACGATCATGGCTACCACGGTGATCCAGCGGCCCGCCTTGTTCTCGGGCGTGGACCTCCAGGTGGCGATCATGGCGATGAGCCAAACAATGGCTCCCACTGCCAGCTTGTTGTCGGTCCAATCGGTGCCCAGGGGCCAGCCGGTCCAGTAGGCATCGAAGGCGTACTTTTGGACGATGGGCCCCAAAATCGTTCCCCCAACCAAAAGGAACCCGAAGGAAAAGCGGGAAAGCATCTTCAACTGATGGGCACCGGTTAATGCGTCAAACCCGGCAGCGTTGCTGAAGAACATCCCCAGGATCATGCAAATAACATGCACCACCAGAATCAGATTGGGTACGGTACCCTTGAAGCGGGCTACGGCAGCTTCTTCGGGGGGTATTATCACCGTTTCACCACCGTTGGTGATTTCCACTCTGTATTCGATTTTCCCGGCCATGCCCTGCTTTGGCAGGTAGGCTTTCAGTTGTCCGTCCTCACGAACGAATGCTTCGCGAGTCCAGCCGTCTTTGATGGGATAGCGCTGCCAAACCAGATCAGCTTCCACGTTCTCATTGGCAGTGGTGATGGCCAATTCCAGGTCGTCATGGATATCGCCTGAGCGGGAAAATTTTCCCTTAAGGGTTTCGCCGCCCACTTCAACATTGTAACGCACAGGATAAGTGGGGCCGGACATCTTCTGGTAGACCAGGAAAGAAACCGTGATGATGAAGGTGGCGAACCACAGCAGGAACAAACGTTTCAAGACAGGACCTTTCGTCGCTGGATCGGATTTTCATTTGAATGAGTAAAATACACCATTGAGGGCGGAATCTCTACCTTTACGGTGTCATTTTTGTGTCATGAAAAAAGGCCCGGACCAAACGGCCCGGGCCCCATTCAATCAACGATCATCAGGCCCCGTACTTCTTGATGGCTTTGTTCAGCCGCGGAAGCATGGCGAAGATGAAGGCCGCCACACCAAACATGGCGACAGCCAGGATCACAAAGACCTGAGTCCCGGCTTCAAGACCACTGATGAAACCGGACATTTTATTGCCGATGGCCGTGGCCAGGAACCAGCCACCCATCATCAAACCAACCAGGCGCTTGGGCGACAGTTTCGTGACCAGAGACAGCCCCATGGGAGACAGGCAAAGCTCACCCAGAGTGATGATCAGGTAGTACCCGATCAACCAGAGCATGGATATTTTGTGGGCTCCACCTCCACTGAGGTACGAGCCAAGAGCCACCACCAGCAGCGAAACCCCGGTGATGACCATGCCCAGGAAAATTTTACGGGCAGTGCTGACAGGGTTGCCTTTCTTGGCCATGAAGGCAAAGAAGAAGACCACCAACGGAGTGCAGAAAACAACAAAGACCGGGTTGAACAATCCGGTGATCATCTCCGCGTTCAAAAGACGCACATACTTCCCGGGCGCCAATCGTGGCGCTCCTTCGGCGGCGCCGGCATACACATTATCGTAGGTCTTCTGGCTGACCATGATCACCGATGCTTCACCGCTTTCAATGGTGCGGCTGAGAATGACCTCCCCGGATGGAGCGGTATTTTCCGGTGATATTTTCACACTGGTGGTGGACACACCGTGGCTGTCCTTCTCGGTGCTGATTTTAACGTTTTCGTCCGGGAAAATCTGGCAGGAAAAGCTGCCCTCAAGCCCTTCCTGGTTGGAAAAAGCACTCACCGTCACCCCATGAGCCATGTTGGTGCGCAGCTCCTCTACCATGCTTTCGCTCAAAATCCTGGCGCCGAACATGGACTCGGCCTCTTTCGGAACCACCAGCATGGTTCTTTCATCGGGACGAGGCAGATCCGGGCTGGCATTGATGTAGTACGACGGCATGGCCTTCTGGCCGTAGAGGTCGGTTGTGATCCACTCCACCTGACGGTCGGTTTTGTCTTCGGCAAAAATAGTGATCAGACCACCACTGAGGTGCAGCACCATGAAGAAGGCACCACCGGCCACATAAACCGGGATCAGGGCACCCAGGCCAGGTTTTTCCTCAGGAGAAGCCGTGCGCACCAGGTTGAAAAAATAGAACCCGATGGGCAGCATGGCGATCAGGAAAGCAAAGGTGACCGACCCGATGGTGCTTTGAACCAGGGGGATCACATTACCAAGGTAGTAACCAGCCACGCCAAACACCGCTGCGGGGGCCAGAATAATCATGGTCATCTGTTTGAGCCCAAAATCACCTTCACCTGTTTCAGGCTGACGGTCGGCACTTGCCAGTCCGCGCCAGCTGAAAATCAACACCGTCACTCCAATCAGCATTCCCACACCCGCTGCGGTGAAGGCCATGTTGAAGCTCCACAGATTGCGCAGGGGAGCCGCCAGCAGCGCGCTGATGGTGGCACCAATATTAATACCCATGTAGAAGATATTGAAACCCGCATCCCTTCGAGGATCATCGGCTTCATACAAATTGCCGACCATGGCTGAAATATTGGGTTTGAAGAAACCATTTCCGAAACAGATCAGAGCCAGGCCCGCATAAAAAGTAGGCATGCTGCGCACACCCAGGGCGAAATATCCCGCGGCCATGAGCAGACCACCGATCAATACGGATCGTCGATATCCCAGGAGGCGATCGGCGATCATCCCGCCGACGAAGGGTGTGAAATACACGAAAGCCATGTATGTGCCATAAATCTCGGCGGCTTTGCCGCGAGAAAAACCCAGTCCCCCGCGTTCGGTGTCGATGATGTACAGAAAGAGGATGCCGAGCATCAGGTAGAAACCCAAACGCTCCCACATTTCGGTGAAGGAGAGGGAGTACAGGCCTTTGGGGTGGCCTTTCTCCGTTTGGACATTAGACATTGTCGCCTCCGGGGATTGGAACTGGGCGTAAAAACGGGGCTTTCGCCGTGGCGAAAACCCCGCCGTTTGTTTCGGACCGAAGCATCATAACCCAAGAATCGGGTTGAAAACAAGTAATTTGCGGATCTCTGTGCCAATCTCCGAGTGAAACCCTATTCCACTCCGTGCATCAGCTTGTTCAGAGGCTTGGACAACAAGACCAGCGCCACTCCGATACCCACAGTGACCCACCCCATTTTGCCGTACATGCCCACATACTGGGCAAGTCCTTCGGCGGGAGTCAGATCCGCAGCCGCACCGCTTTCGCTGCCGGTCAGCTTGGCCAATGCAGCCGCCACATACATGCTGAAGGCAAAGCTCAGGAACCAGGCTCCCATGGCGCTGCCGGTCATGTGTTTGGGGGCCAATTTCGTCACCATGGAAAGTCCGATGGGCGAAAGGAATAGCTCTCCCGTGGTGTGCAGCAAGTACATCAAGCCCAGAACGAACAACGGCACCATAGCCTCAGGTCCAGCCATGGCAGCACCCACCAGCAACAACAGATATCCCAATCCCAGCTGGATAATACCCAACCCAAATTTCATGGGAATATTCGGATTTTTACCAATGGCCGAGAGCCGCACCCACATCACCGAAAAAATACTCCCAAAGAGGATGATGAACAGCGGGTTGAAGAACTGTGTCTGAGAGGCCGGCATTTCGTAGATATCGAAAACATTCCTGTCGACAGTCCGGTCGGCAAAAAGTGTCAGCGAACTGCCCGCCTGTTCAAAGCAGGCCCAGAAGACCACGTTGAAGGTCATCAGAAT
>JAUUYW010000114.1 GCA_030590265.1 Candidatus Krumholzibacteriia bacterium | reverse complement strand
GGGTAGAAAAACAGGCAGACATATTTGCCTTTGTAGTCGGACAGTGAAAAATCACTGTTGAAAGAATTGTCCGGCATCACGGCGTTGGCGGTGAAATCGGGGGCTTCGGTCGAGACCAGGGGCATGGGGAGGATATCCCAATCCATGTTGTCCATTGTTACATCTCCTTGAGACAGTTGGTTGGTTGGACACGGCATTCCGGACAAATTCCGGAATACTCAAGTTTGAATCCCTGAATCAGGAATCCATTCATTTCCACGGAATTCATTTCGAATTTCCGGGGGTCGATTTCGGGGAGATCCCGAACTTTTCCGCATAGGGTGCAGCGCCCATGGCAGTGGGGCTCCACAATTCCGTCGAAGCGCGCTTCGTGGCCGGCCAGATCGAGTTTGACGATCAGACCATCCTCGTGCAAAACATCGAGGTTGCGGTACACTGTCCCCAGACTGACTCGAGGCAACCGTTTCCGGACTATCTCGTACAGTTCTGAAGCAGTAGGATGTGTTTTGAGTCCGCAAAGCTCTTCAAAGATGATTTGGCGTTGCGGTGTGTTACGGCGTGGTTTCCGGTGATTGTTACCAATAGGCATAACATTCCTTCCAGGCCCGGGCGAAGCAGGGGTATCAAGATGTCTCTCCAAGCATGCAATACCCCACAGCCAAGGCGCACATGACTAATAGGAATGATTCCGACTGGCAACCCCCAAAATGGAAATATTTGGTTTTTTTTCCAAAAACCTGGAAAAAGAATCCAACCATTGGGCAGCGGCGGTCGTCTTTACAAAGAATCGAACGGGTATGGCCCTATGCATTGGCACCCGGAAAGTCACCCCAAGGAGAGGCAGGAAGGAAATGAGCGCTTTGCCAAAATATGACGATCCTGCTCTCCTGCCGGACGAATTCCACAGCCTGGGGGTCGACTTGGCCAACCGTGCTGCCGCTGGTGATCGAGATGCTTTCACCGAGATCTACCATCAGCATATCAACCGGGTCTATGGTTTGTGCCTGCGGTTGACTGCTGACCAGGTTCATGCCGAAACCCTGGCCCAGGACGCTTTTGTCAAAGCCTGGACCAGCCTGGGCAGTTATTCAGGCCGGGGCAGCTTGGCCGGCTGGCTGGGACGCCTTACGGTGAATCTCTGGCGGGATCGATTTCGCCATAGGGTGCGCCAGGAAAGGCTTCTCAAGGAGGCTGCCCTGAGCTGGGAAAACGACCGGCCGGCCAATGGTTCAGTGGTGCCATTGCTGACGGCCATGGATTTGGAAAGAAGTCTGGAAAAGCTGCCGAAAGGCGCGCGCACGGTTTTTGTCCTGCACGAAATTGAGGGCTACAAGCACCACGAAATTGCTGAGATGATGGAAACGACCACGGGCACTGTGAAATCCCAACTGCATCGGGCTCGCAAGCTTTTGCGGGTTCTGCTGGGAGCCGAACAGGCCGGAAGTCAGGGAGCGTGACATGGATAAACAAGTGAACAAACTGGCCAGGCAATTGCGCGACGAGGGCGTGGCCCCCGAGCGGGATCTTTTGCCGGGGATTTGGGAGTCCATTGACGACCCTGAATCCAACACCGCGGCCGCATCCTGGGCGAAAAATGAGCCCAGAAACCAACCAAGACGGCTTTTCAATACTTCCGCTGGTTGGCGCATGGCTGCTGTGGCGGCAACTCTGGTTCTGCTGTTGGGATCTGGATTTTTCCAGACCATTTTCCAGGGACCTTCAAGCGACGGCAATCTGGCCATGAACGATATTCCGGCAATGACCGACGATTCGACCGGAATGGATTCTCCGCAGGCGAGCACCAACAAATCTCTCCTGCGCAGCCTGAATCAAACCATCTCCGATCTGGCCTCGGCTCAAGCCCTGGATCCGGACAACCTGAAGCTCACCCGGCTGTCTTTATTGACGCACAAAAGTCGGGCAAATTTGTTAAGAGTCGGCAGCCGCCGCTAACCTGGTCAACAACACGAAAGACGGAACCATGAAAAAGCACACAATAATTGTACCAGCACTGATGGCTATCCTGTGGCTCTTGGTGGGCGGTCTTGCCCAGGCCGAGCAAAAGGTGGATGAAACCCTGGAGGCTTCAGCTCACGGTCTGGTGATCATCGAAAATATCGCCGGCTCCATCACCGTGATTGGCTGGGATAAAAAAGAAATCCACGTGGAAGGCACCCTCAGTGATGAAGTGGAAGAGTTGAAATTCAAGACCGGGAAGAAAAAATCCATCATCGAGGTGATCTATCCCAGGCACATGAGGAACATCAGTGAAGGGGCTGACCTGGTGATCCATGTGCCCAAAGACAGTCATGTGGATGTGGAGTGCATCAGCGCCCCGGTGATCACTTCAGAACTGACGGGCGAATTGGAATTGGAATCCATCAGTGGTGAAATCACATTTGAAGGCTGGTGCCGCGATCTGGAGGCCTCTTCCATCAGTGGTGATGTTAAGGTCGATGGTGGAGCCGATGAAATGTCCCTGGAATCGATCAGTGGCGATGTTTACGCCAAGGGTGAAGAAACCAGGGTTGAAGCTGAATCCGTGTCCGGCAGCATCGAGCTGGAGTATGACCGGTTTTTGGGTTTCTCGGCCGAGAGCGTGTCTGGCAACATTCTCATCGACGGCGATTTGGCCCCCAAGGGACGTTTCAGCTGTGACGTGGTCAATGGAGACATCAATCTGATAGTGCCCGAAAATGTGAGCGCCGAATTTGAAGTGAGCACCTTCAACGGCAGAATCAGAAATGATTTTGGTCAAAAAGCCCATCGGACCAGCAAGTATGCCCCGGGCAGTGAGCTGGAATTCTCCACTGGCGGTGGTGACGCCGATGTGGAGCTGAACTCATTCAATGGGAATGTGAACATAAAAATCAAGTAGCTTTCGGGTTGCTGGTCAATACTTACCGAGTCTTTCAAGTGGCTCAACTCCCTCCAGGCCCCCAAGGTCCTGGAGGGAGTTTTTCATCCCTCAAAACTCAAAAAGTGCTTTTTGAGGGAACCTGACTTATCTTCAGCGGGTTGAAGTTGCTTCATCCCCCTATCGAATCAGGAGTTTTTCATGTTCTCAAGGGTTCACAGTTCTTCTCGCCGCATCTCGAGTCTCACGATTCTCTTGACGGCTCTCTTTGCTCTCGTGCTCATTGCTGGTTGTGGCGGCACTGCCAATGATAACGGCAACGCTCAGGACAAGGACGCGGCCGGGGACTCCCCAAGCGATTCCGAAAAAAGTATTGCCGATGAGCCCGTTTACGAAGGCAATGAAACGGTGGTCATACTCAAAACAAACCAAGGCGACATCACCGTTCGTTTCTTTCCCGAGACTAGCCCTGAACACGTCAAGAACTTCATCGCCCACAGCGAAAGCGGTTTGTACACCGGCACTCTCTTTCATCGGGTGATCCCCACGATGATGATTCAGGGTGGCGATCCCAACAGCAAGGACGACGACCCAAACAACGATGGTATGGGTGGATACAGTTACGTTGGGCCTGGCAACATGCTCGACGCCGAGTTCAACGACCGTCCTCACCTGCGCGGTATTCTCAGCATGGCCCGCGGTCCTCAGGTGAACAGCGCGGGCAGCCAGTTCTTTATCATGCACGCCGCGTATCCCAGTCTGAATGGCAAGTACACGGTGTTTGGCGAAGTGATTGATGGCATAGAAGTCGTTGATTTCATTGTAAATAGCCCACGCAGCAATCGTGACCGTCCCAACGAAGACCAGCGCATCGTCGAAGTCTTGGTGGAGGAATGGTCCGTGGCCGATGTGGAGAAAAGCAAAAAAGCCATGTGGGCTGAAGACGAAGCTGTTCATAATAAGTAAATGCCGGAGCGAGGCGACCGGCATTGGCCAGATTGGTCTTTGGGCCAAAAAAGAGGGTTGCTTCGCGCCATAAAAAAACCGTAGTATGCAGTAACTATGACTTGTTGGACTGGAAAAACAATCATCGGTTTTGACCGCACCTTGAGCCGGATTTCGGCTCTGGGTGCGGTTCTTGGTCTGTGCCTGGTGGTTACGGGTGTTTTGGCTGCCGATTCTCCCGAAGCAAGCCACCGCTACACTCTATCCGACCAAATCCATGCTACTGTTGTTGATGATGGTTCTCTGGATGTTTTTTCCAATGCTTTATCCGGTTTACTGCTGCAGGGAAGTCTGGATTCTCTCTCTGATTCCCGTCGCCGCCGCGGAAGCTCAATGCCTGCCCAATCGTCTTCATTTTTTGCCAAAGAGGGCCAAACTGGTGGCCAGCGTGGTTTTTCCAGCCATGCCGATGACGATTTCGACGGTTTGGTGGACGAAGATCCTCTCGATGGTCTGGACAACGATGGCGATGGAGCCATCGACGAAGATTTTGCGGCCATCAGCGATGCCATGACGGTGGTGCATCTTTCCCAGGATACGGGGCACGCCCAGTTGGAATTTATGCATTGGAATGAGCCACGACTGCAAGGCGCCTTGTTTATGAATTTTGCAGCTGTTCACCAATTGAACGGCGTCACCACCCCTTATTACCACCTGGAATCTGCCAGCGAGGCTTGGCGCGAAGTTGATGTGTTCAGCCGGGATCACGATTCTGCCGGCCGAAGCCATACCAGCAGGGCTACTGCTTTTGTGATGCGCGCGGTCAATGCGGGGTCAATGGCCAAGCTGGCCGCACCCTCTGCCGTGAGTCCTGTGGGCCCCGATGCAGCCAATTGGGTGGGGGTTCTGGTTCTGGATCAAACGCCGGATGCTTTTGATCGTGCTCGGCTGCGTCCGAAATTGGCTGGGCAACTTCTCTCGCTTCCCTTGACGGAAGATTCCCAGGCCATGGTGATTTGCACTGCTGCGAGCTGGCTGCAACTCAACCGCCTGCTTCTGGACGCCATGGCAGTGTTTAATGGTGTCACCGACCCCGTCAACAACCATCAGGCTCATTGGATTGTCGGTCCTTTGTGTTCCCGTTGTCGAACGGAAAAGACCATCGAATTGTCCATAACCCAGAATAATGATGGGATTTTGTCTCTGAGCTTCGCTTTGCAGCCAGGTTTTTCCGGTTTGATGGATCCGGATCTGTTTGTTCTGGATGGTCGGCCCCTTGGTGCTCCAACTGAAATACTCTGGAAGCCGGAGAATGGGCCAATAGAGGCTGTTTCCTGGAGTTTAATCACTCCGGATAAATTAGACACTCGGGCTGGTCCCCAGAACGATTTGTATGGTTTGCTGGGGACTGTGTCTCAGCATGAAGCCCAGGGAAGCCTGATTTTTCAATTTGGAAACCCTGCCGAAAAGGCAAACACCTGGCTGGAAGCTGGAATTGTCCTGGAGCTGGAAGGCACTTGGCTGGATGGTCGCGGTTTTGTGACCCCGGGCCAGGTCCTGATTCCTTCGGCGGACCCATTGCCCGAAGTGACCAATGATTCGCAGCAGGCCCAACCTCGGGTGGAAAAAGGTCGTCTTGCTCTGGCGGCAAGTCTTCTTGAGGGCTGGCCCAACCCGTTCCAGGATCAAATCCAGATTGAGTTTGTGGTTCCGTCATCCATGAATGAGGCTTTTGAGTGGACCACTGACAAGCCCCTTCCCGAAGGTCTTGATCTGTCAGCCCCGGTGGATTGGTCAGGTGGCCAACCAAGTGTTTCTGTAAAGATTTACAGCATTAACGGGCAAGAATTGGTATCTCTCCAGCAGGGCACTCTGGGTGAAGGACGTTACACGGTGACCTGGAATGGGACCGACTCTTTTGGCCGCAAGGTTGCCAGCGGGACATATTTCTGCAAACTTCAGATGGACAGCTGGAGCGTCACTCGTCGCTTGGTATTTTTAAGATAAACAAGATCTTGTTTGTCTTTCTGTTTGTCTTTTTTGAAAATAGTTATCAGCAGAGTTTTTTTTACAAACCCTAATACCAATTTTGGGACACTTTTTCAGCCCAAAAAATCCAAATTGAATCGGTTTCCCTAAAATAATGTAAATTTTCCGTGTTTTTTGATGGACAAGACCTAAAGGTCTATCGTATTATATGTAACGTCTGAAGAGAATATTTGCAATTCGAGAACACCTTTGCGCTGCCCAAGAGTGACTAAGAAATACTTGGGGGTATTTTGTGGAAGAAAGAATGGAAGCCCTACAGGAACCGTGGACAAGCTTTGTGATAGAGTTTCCCACCTATCCTCGGCAAATGGTTCATGGAAGAGAAGAGAGTCAACGGATTCTGTTTCTCTGTCCTCAGGCCGAAAACAACCCAACAGAATTATGTCTGGCCCTCTTTGGTTCCCAGATCCTGATGCATCGTTTGCAACAGGGGGAATCCACAGAAGTTCTGGCCACCACCGGATTTATTTTCGTCTATGCTGCCGAAACTCCCAATGCGCTGCGGAGTGTTCTGGCCAGGTATCAGACGATAACGAATGCTCCGGTGCTGGTAGCTCAGAAATCAAACGTGGTCAAGACAGCACATTTTGTGACCGAATTCCTCAACCGCGTAACTGCACCAGGATATGGAAATCCCGTGGCTTATGGCGAAGCCAGGCCCGTGATTGGCATGGGGGGTACCATCATGGAACCCGAAATGCAGCCTATCATCAGTGATGCGGAACTCTGGAATGAAAACCTGCCGGAAATCGTCCTCGTCGACGAAGAAGGCAACACTGTTCATGCCTCGCATAACCTTCAGGACTATCGGGCCGAGTACGCCTGCCGCTACGTGCTGGCGCACTACAACGAGAACATCAACCGCGACAAGATGGCCGAAATGGTCAACCTGTCTCCCGGTTACTTCTCGAACCTGTTCCGTTCCGAAGTGAGCATGAGTTTCAGCGACTACCTGATTCAGGTTCGCATCGACAATGCCAAAGGGTTGCTGCGACGCTTTGACCTCTCGGTTGAAGCCATCAGCAAGAAGTGTGGTTTCAACAGCCTGGCCCACTTCTCGAGAACCTTCAAGGACCGCTGCGGCCTTTCGCCGTTGAAGTTCAGGAAGAGTCCTCATTTGGTGAGCTAGTTAATTAGTTGAGCTACGAGCTTAGTTGAAGTGATATGAGTGAGTAAAAGGCCTTTCCCTGAGTCGGGAAGGGCCTTTTTTCTATCCCTGAAGGGCAAAAAGAACGCCAACGCGCCCTGTTTCGACACGTTGGCGTTAGCCTAGGGCATGGACTTCAAGAAAATCCTTAGGCACGTGGTCGGGCGGCGCCGGATTTCGGGAGGACCAATCCTGCACCAAAAAGCTGTTTGAAGGTGTTTGAAAAAGCACCAGAGCGCTTGGATCACCCTGGGCTGGGAAATGAGGGTCTACCAGCACTGTCATACCGGTTTCATGACTTTGGCCACAAGTGCAGGCCGCTTTCCACTGGCTCTCGGCAGATTCTTCACCGCAACAGGAGGCCAGGGCAACTTCTTCGGTCTTGGGGGCACAACACGGGGCTCCGCAGCAGCAGGATTCATCCTCACAACCGCAGACGGGCATTTCACGCCCACCGATGGCACTGGAAAACCATTGTTTCAAAGGCAATCCGGACGCACTGAAATTGACCGGCAGATAAAAAAGCAGGGTGAGGCAAAGAAGAAGAATTTTGGTACGCGGTGTCATTACGCCTGGATCTCTTTTAATCTTGTGGACAAGGATATCCGATATCCATTTGCTACATTAAAGATAGGGGTGAAAGTTGTCAAGATGGGAATGGAGCCCTATTGTTTGGGCCAGCTATAACCATATTGCATTTTTCCTGAGCCCAGACCCAAATCACCACCCAATGCAGTCGCTTTGATAACCCGGAAAGTCTCCTATGGCCCTGGTCTCCTTAACCAACGCCACTTTCGATTACGGACGTGAAAAAATTCTGCGTGGTGTGAACCTGGCGCTGCACCCTGGGGTGAAGTGCGCCTTGGTGGGAGCCAATGGGGCTGGAAAAACTACTCTGCTGTCAGCCCTGTCGGGCACTTTGGAATTGCAGGATGGGTCTCGTCAGGTCATGGGCAGAGCCAGCATCAGGTTGTTGCGCCAGGAGACCTCTCTCACTGTGGATGGTACTCTGGGTGGAACAGTGGAAGCGTGCAAAATGTCGGCCGGGGGGCATTTGCTGGAAACGGTGGCGGCATCGGCTTTTGCGCGTGAGCTGCTATTGGAAAACCAACTGGCCGAAATATCGGCAGAGCTTGAGACCGCCCGGCCGGATCGCCAGGTGGCACTGGTCAAACAACAGGGGATAATGCAGTCGGATTTTGAGCGGCTGAACGGCTATTCGGTAAAATCACGTCTGGAAACCGCTTTGCGAGGTGTGGGTTTGTTTCCCGAAACCTGGGAACGGCCGGTGGAGAAGTTGTCTGGAGGAGAGCGTCGGCGTGCGGCTTTGGCAGCGGTTTTGTTGAGCAACGCCGATTTGCTTTTGCTCGATGAGCCCACCAACCATCTTGATTTGGAATCGTGCGAGTGGCTGGAGAATTTTCTCGACCAATATCCCGGGGCCGCCATTATCGTTTCGCATGATCGTCATTTTTTGGACCGGGTGGCCCAGCGAACGCTTCATTTGGATCGTGGCAAGCTGGTCAGCTACAGGGGCAACTACAGTTTTTTCGACGAGCAGAGCGCTCTGCGTTTTGAGCAGGATTTGAACGCCTGGGAGCGTCAACAAAACAAGATCAAGATTACTGAAGATTACATTCGTCGCAACATCGAAGGACAGAAGACGAAGCAGGCCCAGGCGCGTCGCAAGCAGCTGGCCAAAGAAGAGAAGCTGGAACGGCCCAGCACCGAGCCCGGTTTGTTCCGTTTTCAGTTGACGCCGGTCCGGCCGAGCGGCGGCACCGTCCTGCAAACGGAGAATCTGGGTAAGAGTTTTGACGAACAAAAACTGCTCAACGATTTTGAAATGCATATCTCGCGGGGGGAACGCATCGGCATTGTGGGGCCCAATGGTTGTGGGAAAAGCACCCTTTTGAAGATGATGGCCGGCCGATTGGTCCCGGACATGGGACGGGTGGTCATAGGCCACAACGTGGATCTGGGTTTTTACGACCAGGAACTGGCCAGCGTTTCGGACCACAATACGGTGCTGGCGGAAATGCAGTCGGTGGATCCGGTGGCCACTCTGGGAGAGCTGCGTTCTTTCCTGGGGGCCTTTGGTTTTGGTGAAGATTTGTTTGATCGCCAGGTGGCCCGTTTGTCTGGGGGAGAGCGTGGCCGCTTGGCCTTGATGCGCTTGATCAAGGAGGGCCACAACACCCTGCTGCTGGATGAGCCCACCAACCACCTGGATATCCGCAGTCGGGAATCATTGGAAGCGGCGTTGATCAAGTATTCGG
>JAUUYW010000278.1 GCA_030590265.1 Candidatus Krumholzibacteriia bacterium | reverse complement strand
GACCGAGGCACTGGCCAGGTGCAGGTTATCGATAGCGGCCCCGGCTTCTCGGCCGAGGCCATCGAAAATTTCGGCACCCCTTTCTACTCATCCCGGCATGGCGGCACGGGGTTGGGATTGGCCACCAGCCTGCGCGCGGCCGAAAACATGGGAGGAACTCTGGGGGTGGATGAGCTGTATGATGGTGGGGCCTGTGTGGTGTTGACCCTCGCCCTCGAGTCCAACACCAATGACCAAAAAAGTGAAAGCGAGATCTCTTGAAACCAAGAATTTTTGCCCTGTTAATAATGTTGGCCCTGATCCTTCAGATTGGCACTGCTTTTGCCATCAAAAAGGACCCAGCCGGCCCTGACATATATCGCGCCGATGACCCTGATCTGGTTTTAAAAAAGATGGAAGTATCAGTGAACCAACGGCTTTTCGATGACTATCGCAGTGTCCTTTCCGACAGTTTTGTATATGTGCCTGATCTTGGTACGGTAGATATGTACCCCGACATCGCCTGGGACAAATGGGACATCACCAAAGAAGAAGGTTTTCTGAAAAGGCTGATGAGTCCCGTGCTCAAATCGGAATTGAATCTTACCGAATTCATCACCGAACGTGGCATGCCATACAACCAAGAGGCCCGTTATGAGATCAACTATATGCTAAAGATTCAGGGAAATGAATATGCTGGCGGAGGCTTGTTTATTTTTGAAGAAATCGACAAAAGATGGTATCTGAAAAGATGGGAAGAAATTACGCCGATCCTGAACCAAATCTCTGGAACCAACTACACCAACAGCGGCGAGGTTCGTGCCTCGTTGCTTCCCTGACGCCATGGCACGCATTCTCCTTATCGACGACGATACCAGCCTGCGTGAAGTGGTTTCTTTCATGCTCATGGAGGCTGGACACGAAGTCTTACCCGCTGCTGACGGGCAGGCAGGCCTCGACCGACTGAATGAAGACCCCGACCTTGTCCTGACCGACATTCGCATGCCCGGTATGGATGGGATGGAAGTTCTGAAACACATCGTTGAAGATGGCCCCGCAACTGCTCCCCCGGTCATTGTTTTGACTGCCCATGGTACGGTTAAGCAAGCTGTTGAAGCCATGCGCCTGGGCGCCTTTTCCTACCTGCTGAAACCCTACTCCCGCGACGAGTTGTTGTTGACTGTGGACCAGGCCCTGCATACGAGAGATCTGGAACAGGACAACGCCCGCCTGCGACGTTTGCTGAAAGATAAAAAAGCCGATTCGGGTTTGGTTTATCGCAGTGGCAGCATGGCCAGCCTCATGGAGCAGGTCCAGCAGGTGGCCGACAGCGACGCCACTGTCTTGATCACCGGCGAAAGTGGCACCGGCAAGGAACTCGTCAGCAGAGCCTGCCATGATTTGTCGTCTCGCTATGATCAAGCATTTGTACCGGTCAACTGCGGCGCAATTCCAGCCGAATTGATGGAGTCGGAACTCTTTGGCCATACCAAAGGGGCTTTCACCGGCGCGAGTCAGGCCTCCATTGGGAAAATTCGCCAGGCCCATGGCGGAACCCTTTTTCTGGACGAAGTGGCCGAACTTCCTTTGGCTCTGCAGCCCAAACTTTTACGGGTTTTGGAAGCCCACCAGGTTGATCCTGTGGGAGGAACCAGTCCCATCGATGTTGATTTCCGTTTGGTCTGCGCCACCCATCGAAACCTGGAAACCGAAGTTGCTGAAGGACGGTTCAGGGAAGACCTCTTTTATCGCTTGAATGTTCTGCACCTGGATATTCCACCCCTGCGGGATCGGGAAGAAGATATTGGCTGTCTCTGGGATCATTTCACCCTGATGCACGGAGGAGCCGGGGTTATCACCACCAAAGAGCTCCTGGCTGAATTGGCACAGCAAACCTGGCGTGGCAATGTTCGGGAGTTGAAGAATATCAACCAACGCCTGGTGCTGATGCGAAAATCAGATACCCTGGCAGTGGCGGATTTGCGCAGGTTGGCCCCTCAATCAGGTAAAATTTCACCGGCGGTTCAGGGCACCAACATCAACACTGATGAAGGCAGCCTCCCACTGGGACCTTTGCCTTCCGACGGACTTTCTCTGGTGGAAATGGAAAAAGAAATCATCCGACGGGCCTTGGTCATTTGTGGCGGGAATCGCAGCAAGACGGCCTTGTTTTTGAGTATTCCACGGCATGTGCTGATCTATCGGATTGATAAATACGACCTGAATTGAGTCTGTGTTCTCATAATACATCCCCCCAGGGGGATATCGTTATTGTCTCTCTTCCTGCTTCTCACCCCCCTCAAAATTATTAAAGTCAATTCCCACCCCAAAACCGGGAAAAGAAACTTGAGTATCAACTGTCTCGGTGTTATTCATTTAACAGAACCTGTTCAAATTTTCTCACCCCGGAGGATACGAATGCTGCACAAACCAGCGGCCGACAGTGGTCCAGACCCTGCCCAAGCCTACAAAACAAAACTCGGCGTCAGGATGTTCCTGGTTTACGCCGTCATCTATGTCGGCTTCGTTGCCCTTAACATCATCAGCCCCCTATCCATGGAAAAGATCGTTTTTCTGGGTTTGAACCTGGCCGTGGTCTATGGCTTCGGTCTGATCATTTTCGCCCTGGTATTGGCACTCATCTACAACTACGCCTGCGGAGCCAAAGAGAATGAACTCAGCGGCGAATCCGGGGAGGCTAAATAATGGCTATTACTATTTTCCTCGTTTTTGTCACGGCTGTGCTGGCTTTGAGTTTTTACTTTGCCCGCCGGGCCAAGACCGCCTCAGGATATTTTGCCGCGGGCGGACAGGTCCACTGGGCCGTCAACGGGATCGCTTTTGCCGGTGACTACTTGTCGGCCGCTTCGTTCCTGGGTATTTGCGGAATGATTGCCACGGTTGGTTATGATGGTTTCCTCTACTCCATCGGCTATCTGGCAGGTTGGATTGTGGCCCTCTTTGTGGTGGCCGAGCCCATGAAACGTTTGGGCAAGTACACTTTCACCGATGCCCTGGACGCCAAGTTCGACAGCCGCGGCATCAAGTTGGCTGCAGCCATCAGCACGCTCATCGTTTCCATATTCTACCTGATCCCTCAAATGGTGGGCGCCGGTGTTTTGGTGGAGCCCCTGTTGGGCCTGCCCCACTACGTGGGCGTGATCATGGTGGGTGCCATTGTGATCACCATTGTGGCCACCGCGGGCATGACATCAACCACCTATGTGCAATTCCTCAAAGGTGGGTTATTGATAATTTTCTCGGTGATTCTTGTGGGAGCCGTGCTGATGCGTGGCTTGAGCACCGAGCCCGACCAAGGTGGTGCGGTGCCATTCCACAACTATCAGGAAACCAGCCTTTCCGCCCTTGCTGATGCCTCAATCCTGGATACCCAGGAGATCAAAGACCTCAAATTCGTGAAGCTGTCCGGTGCTACCGAATCCTGGTGGCTGGTCAAGGCCGACGGTCCAGATCCCCTGCTTCAGGAGATCCAATGGGATGTTAAAACCTCAGATGGTCAACATCTCATCAACGGTTTGCCGGCTTCAGCTGACAACCAACTGCGCCAGGTGGGAAACCTGACCCAAATCGCCGGCAAAACCGGACCTGAGGCTACGCGGGAGAATCTCACCGTCACCAGCTTCCTGGCTCTTTTGGGAGACAAGGATACCAAGATCCAGCGCTGGAAGATTGCCAAATTCACCTCCAGCAATGGTGCCACTGTCACCGCCCATTATCCGGTCATCACCCCGGGCAACGAAATCATGCGGCCCGGAATCAAGTTCAAAGTCATGGGCACCGGTCTGCAAAAATTTGACTTTGTCTCCCTGATGCTGGCCCTCTTCTGTGGCACGGCCGCGTTGCCGCACATTTTGATTCGTTACTACACCGTGCCCACACCCGCGGCGGCTCGCAAATCAACCATTGTGGCCATCACCGCCATCGGGTTCTTCTACATCCTGACCTTGTTTATGGGGCTGGGCGCCATGGTCAACGCCGTGGTCAATCCCATAACCAACAACATGTCGGCTCCGTTGTTGGCCAAGTCCTTCGGGACATTCCTGTTTGCCGTCATCAGCGCCATTGCTTTTGCAACCGTGCTGGGCACCGTCAGTGGTTTGATCATCGCCGCTTCAGGTGCGGTGGCTCACGATCTGATGGATCGATTTGCCGGCATGAAAATGACTGAAAACCAAAAAGTGGGGTATGGTAAAATCGCTGCTTTCGTGGTGGGTATTCTGGCCATCATCCTGGGCATCCTCTTCAGGGGAATGAATGTTTCATTCCTGGTGGGATGGGCTTTTGCAGTGGCGGCTTCGGCCAACCTGCCGGCCATCATCATGTTGTTGTTCTGGAAGAAGACCACGGCTCAAGGTATCACCGCATCCATAGTGGTGGGTATCGTTGCCGCATTGGGCTTGATTTTGGCCTCGCCCAGCATGTACGTGCGTTATGGACTGGATCCGGAAACTGCGCTGGTTCCTTTCAGCAACCCTGGATTGATATCCATTCCCCTGAGTTTCCTGACTCTGGTTGTGGTTTCCTTGATGACGCAGAAAAAAGTGAAAGCCTGATCGTCAAGCCATTGAGTGAAATGGCTTGCACAACTAAAGACCCCCCGCCCTATTGGGCAGGGGGTCTTTTCATGCTGGTGAACCAGGGTTTTAAAAATCCTAGAACACAAACCACATGGAGGTGGTATAGCGCTCACCCTTGAGGTCGACATTGGTGCGGTCATCTCCATTGCCAACGGCCTTGTTGGTGGTCAGACTGATGACTTCCAGACCCCAGCCAAATTTCTTGGTGATCTTGTGCTTGAAATTCAGGAATAAACTCTGGTTTTTCAGATAGCGGATGGCAGCTTCATCAATACCCACCAAGTCCTCATCCTT
>JAUUYW010000046.1 GCA_030590265.1 Candidatus Krumholzibacteriia bacterium | reverse complement strand
GGCCTACATGATTGTCGGTGGTGGAGTTGTGGCCGGCTCCATAGGAATGCTGTGTTTTTATACTGCCTTGAAAGGTGCTCCGCTTTCCAAAGTCATGCCCATCGCTTTCACTTCGCCTTTGTTTGGCGCGGCCCTTGCCATCGCTTTCGGTGGTGAACCGCTGACCTTGAAGGTAGTGGCGGGGATGTTGATGACCGTTGGTGGAATCATTTTGTTGACGGTTTGATGGTGGAAAGATGTTGATCCGGGATTATACTGACTGTCCCTTAGGGAAAACCCAGACGGTAGTGGGTTTTGCGGCCGAATTAGTCACGGAGCTTCTGGAAACAAGGACCAAATAATGCCAAAAACCAACCAACTCTTTTTCCCAAACTTTACCTGGGCTATCCCTATGGCCTTCGCCGACCCATTAAGCGATTGCCACTTCGAATTGGGCGACACCCTTTACGAAAACCAAGCCGCCTACTCTGAAGATTGGTCCAAAAACAGAAATTCCCCGGGTCACGCCATCCAAATCCTGGCTCCGGCACGGGGTGTTGCCGGCAAAGCTCCCAACGAGGACGATTCCGCCATGGCTGATAGCTGGCAACAGGAAGTTACCTTCGATTTGCACGATCTTCCTGCCGAAAAAGTCGAGACCATCGTCACCACCCAGGGCCGTTTGTACACCCTGCTATGGAAAGGTGATTTTTCCATTCTGGACAAGGCCACCAAGGCTCCTGAAATCCCTGCCACGGCTTCCGGTCTAAAAAAAGAAATGTCCGCCGCAGCCATTTATTTCCAAAAGGAAATTTTTCCTGATCCTTCTTTGGTCCGTTTCCTGACACCTACCGATTCGGCAGCCGGTTTGTATCGGGAAAAATATTTGAAAATGAAATCAAAGTTGGAACAGGAATTCGAGACCACCTCTCGTTTGGAGCAGGCCAACAAACTGGGGTTGGACCAGGAATTCTTCCCCACCGTCCAGGTGGCTTTTTTCGAGATGAAAGGCACCACCAAAGCGGCCGTCGAAAAAGCCCTCCAGGACGTGCTCTACAAACCTTCTGCCCACCGCAAAACCACCGAAACAAGATTTCGTCTCCATGCACACGGAATGATAGTGTAAACTTATCCTGATTTGACGGGTCTTCAAAAAATCCCTAACGTTTTTAACATGGGGGCTCGCTCGCTTCCGCCTCGTTGCCCGATTGAAAAACTCAATATTCGATTAGCTTTGCTCAAAGGGGGGCATGCAATGACTAGGTCTATCCGTTCGCTCAGTATTTTATTAGTAATTCTAATGGGCACACCAATTCTGGCTGCCGAATCGCATCTACAAATGATCAATCCGGAAAGTATCATCCAGAGCGGTTCGGCCAACGCAGCCAAAACCGTCGTGGATACTTTGCTGCTCATCGGTCCCCATGGTTCGGGTGCCTGGTACAACGGACAGTTCGAGGCTGCCAATGGGACACCCAATTGGCAAGGTTGGACAAGTCAGGATTTGACCAAGCGGGAAGGGAATTTCTGGCACATCTCCACTTATAATGCAGCTGATCTCAATGCTCACGGTGAGGGCAACCATGCTCTTTGGTGCGGCAGCATTGAATTCCCCAGCTGCGATGAATCCGATGAAGATGGTGGATACGGCAACAACTGGTATGAAATCATCGACTGGTACGGCACGGTGGAAGACGGCAGCCAGCCATGCAACGTCGGTATCGAAGCCTGGATGAGTTATGATCTGGAACCCGGATACGACTATCTGTTTTTGAAAGCAATGATGGCCGACGACAATACTGTGGTCCTGTTTGATGTCGATGGGCAGGCAACAAACGAACACCTGCTGAATCAGGTCACCTATTCCCCCATCGACTACTTGGGCGAAAATGGCGATCAAGTGCATTTGCAGTTTGTGGTCACTACCGATGGTTCCTGGTCCGACCAGGATTGCTTGTATCCCACCATTGGGGCCTGCCAAATCGACGACATCCGCATCACCATGGACAATGGTGGCATCGATTCCCTCAGTGAATTTGAAGATGGAACCATGGGGGATTGGGAGCTGGGAGAACCTCCTTATGTGGGCGATTTTGCCAAGTTGTGGATGAGTCTGGAAGACATCGATCCTTGCGCCACCAATTCATCTTCTCAGGTTGCTTTCATTGACGATGGCCAAGTGGTTCCTGGGACCGGTGGCACCATGTGTATTGATTGGTGCTACGGCCCAGGAGGGTATGTGGTCAATCCTTCCGGTGGCCTGGCCGGCGATGATTTCCACCTGAACAACATCGTCCTGTCACCGGTGATGGATGTTTCCGGGCTGATTACCGCTGGTTATCAATTGGAATATGATTTCTACAGTCATGAAGATTTTTCCTTCAACAGTCCAGGTATTTTTGTCTACTTTCAGGTTCGCTCCACGACTTCGGATGATCCTGCGGCATTAGAGTTTGCTCCTTGGGTTTCCAACAACTTCATTGATTTCCTTCCTGGTCAATACATGCGGCTATCCTGGGATGTGAGTTCCCTTGTTGAACAAGAGGCAAAATATCTGCAAGTCTCCATAGGGGCTTTGGAACTTGGTTTCCAGTGGGGCATTGATGGTCTCAACAGCACACCGGCCCCATATATTGACAACGTGCGATTGAGCTCATTCCCAGTGGGCGGACCTCATCTCCGGGCCCTGACCGCCGAGTTGGCTCAGGATGGTTTTCCGGCCAGCGGCCAATTGGATTTGGACAACCTCGCTTCAAACAGTGTGCGCTTCGACATGGCCCGCGCCGTCAATCCCAGTGCTGAACCCATGGTGGTTTCGGGCGATTCCATCATTTGCGAGGTCGTTCCTTTGCGGGATGATGCAGTTCTGTTCGGTGAGCCCAAGTTGCACTATCGGCTGAAGGCCAATCCTGTTTTCGACGACTTTCGAACCAGTGGCTTGCCGAACCTTGGTTCCGTCGATGGTTGGGTTACCAACAATTCCAATGGCAATATCTGGCAAGACCATTATGCCTTCGATTTACCGGATGAAGGGTTCCTGTTTCCAGGTGACATTCTCCACTATTACATTGCCGCTACCGATGATGTGCTGGGTGATCACCAAACCTCAACCTTGCCGGCCGATACTACGGGTTTCAGCAAAATGGACGATCCCCTGGCTTTCGATCCGGTTTTTACCGTGAGAGCATTACCTTCCGTGGATGGTTATGATGAGATTGTTTATCAGACAAATGACATTCTGTTTTGGGATGACAGCAGGCATGAAAACCGTCCCGAGTGGTATTCCGCTCTGGCTAACAGTGGCCTCATCATCGGAGAAAATTGTGATGAGTTTTTTACAACCGAGACTCGCATTGGCTTTGGCAATGGTCTGGGAGTGAAGGCTACGGTGGAGCAGTTGGCCGGCTACTCGACAATTCTTTACACAAGTGGGGCAGCTTACAGGGAAACTATAATCGAAGCGGATGCCATACTGCTGGTTCAATGGCTGGAGTTAGGAGATAAGAATTTGCTGGTCACCGGTGATGATTTGATGTCCGATCTCCATCAGGGATATTCTGCCGCCCGACAATTGCTGGACTATTATATTGGAGTAGAAGTTCACCACGATGAGTTGCCCATGCTCATTAGTGGCCAGTCCAGTCCGCTGATCGCCCCGGAGGGCTCTTGGGGATTCTACCCGGATGTTAACTGGATAGCCCATGGAGGGTGCCCCCAAGTCAATTCCTTTGACGCGGTGGTGGCCTTGGATCATTCCATCCGTTTGGCGTCTTTCACCAACCCTTCCGGAACACCGGATTATCCCTATACCGCCATGACCATTTGCGAAACATTAGGCACTGTTGTTTCCTTGCCATATGGTCTGGAGTTCATCCTGACGGACCCCCAAGGCGGCGGCAACTCAACCGGAATGTCGGCAAGATCTTTGGTGCTGCGATATGCCCTGGATTTGTTCGGGGTCAGCCCCATTTTCCCGACTGACACACCTGAGGCCATTTCATTGCAGGTGGACAATTTCCCCAACCCTTTCAACCCCAGCACCACCATTGAGTTCGTGCTTCCCAAAGCGGAACATCTGAGTGTGAAGGTGTATGATCTGCGGGGTAAGTTGGTTTCCACCCTGGTGGACGAACAACGGGCTGCCGGGCCAGGCCAGGTGGTGTGGGCTGGCACCAATGACCAGGGTGGCGAAGTATCATCCGGAGTCTATTTTTACCAACTGAAAGCCGGCGATGAAGTGCGGGTTCGGAAAATGTCTCTGATAAAATAAAATCCTGTCCGAAAATCCGGACATCCAGGATTAGGACCGACGACCAGGTCAAAAGAGTGGCTTCCTTTAATAGGGAAGCCACTTTTCTTGCCAGTGCCCAAAAAGGGAACAACCCTTGCAAAATACCAGAAGTGCCAAGGGTTTTTGTGCCGATTAACTTGCACAAAATAGAGGTAATTTGACCATATGCACTGGGCAACCAACCGAGAATCCTGGCCAGAATCAAAACCTGCAACCCAGGTTTTATGCAGCCTGAAAGAGCGAACCAACTGGCATTCACCTGCAACCCAACCCGTTGCGGTGTAAGGAAGTTAAATGCACTTAACCCAACATCGGCGACCATTGTTTTTCTTGGTCTTCATGTTCACGATTCTGACCTTGTGGCTGGTTCCGAAACCCGTCCAGGCCAAGGACCGGGTGCCGCGCTTCCTTCAATACACGGTTCAGGACCAGGACGGCAATTTCTTTCCCATCGGTGAAGTGGAATTTTGCACCTCGGACGGAGATTGTCTCTACGCGGACATCGAAAAAGACTTTCCGGGCCACTTTGCCATCCTCAGCGAAAAACTTGAACCGGGCACGGCCTATACCGTGCGAATTTACGACACCCGGGTGGCGGTGCACTATGAAATGCACAACTGGGTCTATCGGCCCAAGGACTACGACCAGTCATTTGACCGCATTTTGGAACTGGACAAATTCCTGGTCTACCCCCGTTTCCACGGCAATTTCGATGGCGGCATGGTTTTCCGCCTGGACACAACTCTGACTCCGGAATGGGCCAAGCGGAAGAACATCTCCCAGTTTTCCGGCCCCGACTCACTGCCCGATTTCCCCCGCTTGATCGCCGGCTTCCACGTGCCGATCATGCTGGGTGAAAATTTCACCACCGAAGAGTCGGCCATTGGTGGAGTGGATGATGTGAGGCCCGGCCTCGGCCTATCCGGCAGTTATCGTTTTGGCTATCCCCGCCACCTGCCCGAACGCGACCACTGGATATTCTTCCACGAATTGACCATGGCCTATCAGCAAAACCGTTACGAAACCTGGGAAATCATCACCCCCGGACGCCGCAGCGACGTGACCTTCCATCGCCTGAAAATTTCCTACGGAGTGGGGCAGATGAGTCAATCGTACTCGTCCCACTGGAGTGTGGGAGTGACCGCGGCCTACGGCGGAATTTACGACGGCTCCGAAGCCTTGAAATACCTGCAACGCTCCTATAAAAGACCTGGCTTTGGCTGCAAGGCCACCTGGTTGCAACGTACTTTTGGCGTGGGCAGGGTTGATGTGGGAATCAGTGTCCAGTTGGAATTGATGTATTACTTCGCCGAAAATATCCCTGATGACTATTGGTATGGTATGGCTCCTTCGGTCTCTTTCGGTCTGGTGGTGTTCTAATGCGCAGACGAATCGTGCTGATTCATTTGTTACTTTTGGGCTTGCTGGCTGTCTTTGGTCCGGGTTGCGACCGCAGTGACAACGACTGGGATGCTTTTGCACCTGAACTGAAACAGATTTTGGTGATAGCCGATACCCTGAGCATCAGCGAAACCGGATCCAGGGCTTCTTTTGTCGTCAGCCTGGGCATGGTTCCCGCCGATACGGTTCGTGTGCACCTTTTCAGCGCCAACGATCAAATTACAATGTCCCCGGATACGTTGATTTTTGTTCCGGTGGATGACCAATGGGCCCACCCATTAACCGTCACCGTCGAAGCTGTTGATGACAACATCAGTGAAGGTGATCACGAAGACATCATCACCATGCTCAGTCTTTCGGTTGATCCAGCCTACACCAACCAAACCGGTGAAGCGGCCATTCCCGTGTTGATCGCCGACAATGATTCGGTGGGGGTCCTGATATCCGAGTCCAGTTTAACGCTTGTGGAATCCGAGGCCGGAATTGTACGGGAAACCTACCGGGTGCGTCTAACAAGCGAGCCAGTGGACCCGGTAACAATCAATACAAACGTGGTGCCCGTTGAAGAAAGCCTTCACGTGGAGCCGTCTTCCCTGACTTTTGATGCCACCAACTGGAATCAGGAACAGGAAATCGTACTTTGGCTCGAATTGGATGAAATCGACAACGATGATCTGGCCCTGACCATTGAACACCACGGCGTCTCCGGTGATACTAACTACGGACCTGATTTGGTGATTCCATCCCTGTTGGTCACCACTTACGATTTCACCTTGCCGCCCATAGCCCGTCTGCATTTTGTCGGGGGCGATGATTTGTTTGAAAATGATCCCTCCACACCGGTTCTGGTGGAAATTACCCTGGATCGCCCGAGTGTTGATCCTGTGCGATTGAACCTGGTTTCAGTGGATGGAACCGCGACGGGCGGCAGCGACTTTGTGCTGGTGAACGTTCCGGTGGTTTTCAACCCGGGAGAATTGTTGACCCAGCAATTCAGCATCCACGGACTCGACGATGCCGAGATCGAACCGGAGGAACATTTTGAGCTGTTCATCCAACCTGTTGAGCATGTCCTCATCGGTGAAGACGACCGTCTGGCCCTCAATGTCGTGGACAATGATCTGACCCCACTCACTCTGACAGCAACCGATGCCAACGAAGATTCGGGGGCCGCCGAGTTTGTGGTCAGCATTCCTTTTGCTGAAACCGTTCCCATCAGTTTCACTTTTTCCACCAGCGACGGCACCGCCCTGTCGGGTGAAGACTACGAAGCCCACAACGCAACCTATGTGTTGGAACCAGGTGTTTCCCAACGAATAATCCCGGTGGTCCTGAACGCCGACCCCTATCACGAACTCAATGAAACCTTCACCGCCAGCCTGAGCGCCATCAGCAACAATGCCGGTTGGATGGCAACCCCAACGGTGTGCACCATCCTGAATGACGACCCGCAAACGATTTCCCTGATGGATGTTGAGATCAACGAAAATGCGGGCAACGCGGTTTTCACCCTGAATTTGCTGGCTCCCTACAACATGGACGTGAACCTGACGGTGAGCACCCGAGACGGCGATGGTATCAACCCGGCGGCTGGCCAGATGGACGCCATTGGCGGATCCGATTTCAACCAAATCACTGACCAGGCCTGGGTCATTCCGGCTGGCGCCATCACGGCGGATTTTCTGGTCTCGATTACGGACGACACCGCAGCAGAAGCCCTCAACGAATACTTCCGCCTGGAAATCACCGGAGCCGATCAACCGTTGTTCACGGGAATTATTGCTGCCTGCACTCTAGTGGATGACGACCAGCCCTGCCTCTTTGTGGCCGATGTGGCCGCGGTCGAATCCGATGCCCAGGTAACTTTCACCGTAGAATTGAGGGATGCCCTTCTGAATCCGGTGACCAGCACCGCAGATATCATTCTCAAGGTGGATACCGCCGACCAAACTGCCGAAGCAGGTCTTGATTACACCCCGATTTCCCAAACGGTGACTGTTCCAGCCGGTGTCAATAGCCTGGCAGTTCCTATCACTCTTCTTGACGACATTCACGATGACGACAACGAAACCTTCGTGCTGACTCTTTCGGAAATGGTCAACGCCGGCGGCAGTTGCGGCACCGACGACGCTTTCTGCACTTTGACGGACAACGAATTCCCATCGCTCAATCTGCAGGCCGTGGCCACCCGTCTGAACGAAGGTTCGGTCTGGGAATTCACCGTGCTGCTGACCACCCCAAGGCAGGATGACACCACCTACGATTTGGACCTGCTGGCCGGCACCTCCCAAGGCCAGGGCCTGGACTACACCTTTGCCGATATCGGCACTCACACCATTGCCGCCATGGCCACCCAGGTTTCTTTCACCGTACCATTTCTCGATGATCAGCTGGCCGATGAAGTGGACGAAATCATTTCGGCCACCCTGTCCAACGCTAACGTGGCCCTCGGTGTGATGGAATTGGATGCCACCATTGTTGACGCGCCGGAATTGTCCATCGGTTCGGCAGCCGCCAACGAAGGTGAAATCGCTATCTTCGATGTTTTCCTGGATGCCGCCAGCACAGCTGACATCCAGTTCAACCTGCAATTCGCCAACGACACCGCCACCATGGGTGATGACTTCGACAACACCGCCACCGGGCCCTACACCTTCCTTGCCGGTGAAACAGCCACCACAGTTCCGGTGGAGATCTATGCCGGTGATGGCGGCGATGCGGCAACGGAAGTCTTTATCATCACAGTAGTGTCCGCCATCAACGCCACCGTAAGCGCCGACAACAGCGGCATTGGCACCATCACCGACATGGATCCGCCCGTTCTGAGCTGGAACGGCGACGCCACCGGTCTGGAAGGCGGAAATGTGAACTTCCTGCTGGACCTGAGCTGGACCAGTGAAGTCGAAGTGGAATTCAGCGTCAATTTTATCGACGGCACCGCCGCTCGAGCCGGCATCGATTACGACGACAGTTTCACCGGTCCCTATGTTGTTCCCGCCGGAGCCACAACCTTCACGGTTCCGGTCCCTGCCGTGGCTGATGGCAGCCCCGAATTGACCTATGAAGATTTCACCATCATGCTCAATACCCCGGTCAATGCGGTGCTCGGTATGCCCCTCAGCGCCACGGGATATGTTCAGGATGCCGATCAACCGGAATTGACTATTCCCTTTGGCGCCACTGCTACCGAAGGCAACAGTCTGGTGTTCACCATCCATTTGAGCGAGCAGACCATCGTGCCGGTGTTCTTCCGCTTGGAAACCGATCAGGGTTCAACCGATGGTCCTGCCGATTTCATCACTCCCACCACAGCCTTGTTGTCGATGATGCCCGGAACGGTTGATACAACCATCACAATTTTTACGGTGGAAGATGCGGTGCATGAAAACCAGGAAGCCTTCATTTTGAGGCTGGCGCCTGGCCCGATCAACTGTGTGCGGGCATTCCCCTTCGAAGCCAACGGCGTGATCAACGACGATGACCCTTGATCTAGGAGCGTGTCGGGAAACCTCTCCCGTCGCCCTGCACGCCCTGCTGATTCGACCTCGTCGTTGCGAAATCGGGCCCGTAGCTACGGCTACGAACCCAATCTCGCGCCTAGATCTCGAACCAGCAGGGCGCACGTGGCTCGGTCCGAGGTTTCCCGACACGCTCCTTGGCTGGGGATTCAGGAAGTCGGTACGTGACTCAAGGTGGCGGCCGATGCCAACACCGCCGCCAAAACAAAATATCCCAGGGCAATCTTGATTTTGGTGTCCTTGGGAATATCAAAATATCCTTCGGGCTCGTGGCGCCGTCCAAACAAGCCAATGATTCCGACGATGAGAATTAGCAGCAACAATGGAGAACGGGTAGCCCAATAAGCCGGCACTCCAATCATAAAACCAACCCACCACATTTTGCGACTGAAGGCACCCACAATGCGTCCTCCATCAAGAGGGCTGATGGGCAGCAGGTTGAACAAATTGATGATGAACCCGCTGAAAGCCAGGGACATCCAGAGATCCGAACCCAAAACCAAGGCCATCATCAGGCAAAACAAGGCAGCAAGGGAACCCAGCACCGGTCCGCCAAAAGCGACCAGGGCTTCGATGTAGGCGTTGCGGGGACGGCCTTTCATGGCAATGACGGCACCCACAAAGGGAATAAAAACCGGCGCTCCAGCCGGAATCCCAACCATGCGCATGACAATGCCGTGCCCCAATTCATGCACTACTATGAGCAGCACAAATCCCACGGAAAACCGCCAGCCAAAAATGGTCGAATAAGCCCAAATGCTCACCAGCATGGTCAGGATGGATGAAAATTTCATCATCTTGAGACCCATGAGAACAAACTTGAATTTTCCCAGGGCAAAAGCCAGCAGAATGCCCAGCCAGCCAAGTTTGGCAAAGCGCCGGGACTTGGGTTTTTCTTCACGGTGGAGCGGAGCAGGGGAAGGCTCCGTTGGATTCAAAGCCGACCCACTCTGAAGGTGGCGGGCAACTTCTTCCAGGTTGTTTCTCAATCGATCTTGTTCGGACATCAGGGCACTAATCTCCGGTTTTCAAAACAAAAGGTGCAGGCATTTTCCAGGCTTGCCACAGGGCGATGGCCAGGAATATTACGTCAAACAATTGAAAGCCGGTGGACACAACATCCATGAACAGGGCTGGCGGTGGAAAGAGGGGCAAAGAACCCACCAAGTCGTTCTCGGCAAAGTATTGATGGATGAAAGTCCTGCTGACCCAATAAGTGGCCATGCCATAACTGATCAAGGTCAGACCCACCGCGATCAGTTGAAGCGACTGGGCTCGCTTGTGGCCAGACAAGATTAGCACGCCTTTGCCGGCAGCCCAGCCGATGATAACAGCGACCAAACCAAATTGGATATTGGTCACGGTAACAAATCCCCACCAGATCAGGGCGGCCATCAATCCCCCCAACAAACCACCGGCAACGGCTCCCGGGTAGTTGATGTTCTGGGACTGTTCGGCCAGAGAATCATGCAAAACATTTTTGATATCATCATAGCAGCGGGGGCAGAACACCGCGTTGTCAGTGCGGATTTCTTCGCCACCGGTAATGGTAACCTGGCATTGGGCACAGTTCAGGACTTCGGTTTCTTCGGCCTTGGGTGGAGAGTCGTTTTCCACACCATCAGCTGCCGTGATTTCGACTTCTTCCCTGTTTTCTGGATATGAATCAGTCATGCAAACTCCCCCTCTGAATGTTGAACCCATGCGAGGACTTGAAGATGCCATATGTTGTCTGAATGGGAAAGGAAAACCAGGATGATATTCTCCTCACACCAAAATAATTTCCTCCGACGGAGAAAAACATTGGTGCCTGGGAGGGTATCAATGCAAAATATGGTTGGTTATCTACTCTGTGGGTGGTGGGCAAAATGAAAATGGTTCCCGAATTTGCGAAAAGTAATCTTGAAAAAAAATATTGGCATTCTTATCTGGTGCAGTTTCGCCTTGTGCCTTATTCAAGGCTGTGCCCATGACACCGTTCTGACCCGGTCCGACATCCGTCTCTATGGAGGTGTGGGAAATGGTGTTTTGCCAACGCCTGCTGATACGCTGGTATGTGTATCTTACAACATTGAGTTCAGTGAAGAGATGGAACAATCCATTTTGGATCTGGCTTCAGATCCGCGGCTTCACCAGCCGGATATTCTTTTCTTGCAGGAAATGAATGCAGAAGGTGCTGCCTTTTTGGCGAACCACCTGGGCATGAACTACTACTACCACCCTTCTTTTATCAGCCCGCATCACGGCCAGCTCTTTGGCAATGCCGTGCTCTCACCCTGGCCCTTGAGCAACCCGCGCAATGTGGTGCTTCCTCATGCCAATCCCGGCACCGAAAACAGGCGCTCGGCCCTGGGAGTGGATGTTCAGGTGGGAGCCCACAAGGTGCGGGCGGTGAGTGTTCATCTGGCCACCCTGATTGTCGATCTGGAAAATCGGGTGGAACAATTGACCGTGGTTCGGGACAGTTTTCTCCAGGAAACCGGGCCCATGATTGTTGGTGGAGATTTCAATTCTGGCACCCAGTGGGAAGTCGTTCTCTTCAGCCGGGTATTGCGTGAAGAAGGTTTCCGTGAGGCTCGTTTGCCGTTGGCCCGAACGGCCCGAGGTGGGCCGTTGGACCTGGTGGGCTACCAGTTGAAACTGGACCATTTTTTCTACAAGAATTTGTCGTTTGTTTCCGCCGGAATCACCCTGGAGACCGGCGCCAGCGACCACTTTCCGGTTTGGAGTGTGTATCGCTGGCTGGATCAATCAGCGGACTAAAGTCATGCGCTGGGTGTCGGCAAATCCATCCAGCTTAAGACGGTAAAGATAAGTCCCAGAAGGCATTTCCCGACCAGCATCATCCCGGCCATTCCAAACGGCTTCACCCTGCCCGGCGGTTTCCAGCACATCATTGCGCAGGGTTCGAACCAATCGTCCGGCCACATCAAAGATTTCCAATCGCACATTTCCGGCCTGGAACAACTCGTAGTGAATGGTGGTCTGGGGATTGAAGGGATTGGGTTGGGCAACCATCAACCGGGCCGGGGCCTGGGGGATCAACAAACCCTGGTCATCAGCCCCGGTCAACGCGTCGTGGATGAAGGCCGCGCCACCAGTGGAATGATATTGGGGATAAGGATTGGTGAAGGCTTCCCACTGTCCATCGAGTCCCTGACTCAAATCGTAGGCGTAACAATCGACACCATCATCGCCCCGGGTGGCCAGCAGATAGACCGTATTGTTACCGCAGGCCATGGCGCGAGCAGAAGAATTACTGGCCGGAATCGGATCGACAATTTCGATCATTTCACCAGTGTCGATGTTGATGGAGTAAAGCCCGGTATTCCCGTATTCGGTATATCCGTAAAGCAAATCATCGTCCGGATTGTAATCCAGGGCGAAGAAACGGAAGCCTGTTCCTGTGTAAACGTCCACCACCAGAGTTGCTTCGCCAGTACTTGGGACGATGGAATAAATGCCCTTGGGTGTGGCGTAGTTGGAATAGCCGTACAAGGTGTCGCGGCCATAGGCCAAGCCACTGACATCGACGCCTACTGTGGATTGAAACACTGGCGGATGACCATCCATATCCGCTTTGAAGAGATCGGAAGAAAAGGCGCCGTTGCAGAGATAGACCTCGCCATCCGGTGTGGAGGCGGCGGCACTGACATCAATGGAGAAACCAGGTGTCCAGGAAACATCGGGAAAGCCGCTCAAGTCCGAAGTTTGAGTAGGGGGCGGGGGGGAACTTTCCAATCCGACAAAGAGAGTGCCGGCAATCCCTTGAGAAGTGGTTAAAAGCAAAACGAGGAGAAAGACTTGGATGCGAAGCTTCATGATGGCCTCCGTTGGATACAGCTGAGGATCTACAGGATTAGTGCATCCTATCATATATTCGAAACAAATAGTTGGTTGTTTTCCTGGGTTGGGAAATGATGCCTCTGGAAGATGATCCATCTTGGTGAAATGGGATAATTCGTGTACAGTATTTTTGAATGACATAGAAAAAATCTTAGGTCCAGGAGTTGTTTCATGAGTCGAGTTTTACTTTCCCTTGCCATTCTGATGAGCTTGTCGGTTTTCGGCTCCGCCCTGGCCGGTGATCCCACTGCCGCCTTTGAAGGCCAGCGTATTTTTGTTTCCCATTGCCAGTTGTGCCATGGGCCGGATGGAAAAGGTGCAGGCCCTCTGGCAAAAAATCTGGGGCTGGCGCCTTCCGACCTGACCCAAACTATCCGTTCCCGCAGCGACACCATCCTGCGCAAAATCATTTCCGGAGAAGGCGGTCAAACCATCACCGGACGGGATCGTCACAACATCCTGACCGATGCCATGCCCAACTGGGGAGAGGTCTTTACAGACCATCAGATCGACGCCCTTATTGCCTATCTGCGCTACCTCAGCACTTCAAAATTTGAACTGTTGGGCGATCCGGAGCAGGGGGCTCGTCTATACCAGAAGTATTGCGCAGTTTGCCATGGAGAAGAGGGTTATGGCGATGGGGTCATGACCCAAATTCTGGAGATGGAACCGTTGGATCATACCAATCCAGTGGTCATGGATCGCATGACCAATGATGACATGATTGCTGCGATTTTGTCGGGGAACGGGGAGTACATGCCAGCCTGGGAAGGGATCCTGAATCGTGATGAAGTTGAGGCTCTGGTTAGTTATATCCGTTTGCTGACTCAGTAACCAGATCTCCGCCTGCGTAGGGTACTTTCATAGCCTGGCGTTGATAGTTGGGGCCGGGCATCGCCTTTGATATCAAAGATAGTGGTATTACTTGAAACCAATCTTATTACTTGGTTTGATTTTTGGCACCATTAGTTGCCTGATGGCACTAAAAACTATCTGGAATTGTCGGTCGTATTTTCCTTCAAGTTTTGCGAGTTTCCGGGCAAATTCCTCGTGAGAGGCCACCATTTCCCTCAGCTTCACAAAAGCTCTT
>JAUUYW010000267.1 GCA_030590265.1 Candidatus Krumholzibacteriia bacterium | reverse complement strand
GGTATTGATTTTGTTTTCGACGACCTCCCCAATGGGGTCCACACCGGCGTAATGAATATGTCTGCCTGCGGCATTCAATACGATTTTCAGGTTTCATTGGAAGTATTCACCATGCAGTTGTCGCAAATGGCGGTTGATCACCAGCGGTCCCACATTTTCGGCCTGCATCCTGGAAGCGGTGTGTCTAACGATGCGTTTCTGGTGGTCTATTGCATGATTAGCGAGAAGGTGGAAAAGGCCATTCCTATTGGCATAAATCCCACGGATATGGCCCTAAATTACCACGAAGACCGTCTCTATGTGACCAACTGGCAAAACAACCTAACCCGCGTAGTTGACCTAGCCTCCTTTTCCGAACTGCAGCCTCTTGACCTGGGGCCGGATGTTTACCGGATCAACGCCTTGGGATCGGGTCGGATCATCTGCGAGGAGGAAGACCAGTGGGTCTATACCCGCATCTTCGAAACGACAAACGGTGAAATATTGGGATTCAATATGCTTCGTGAAGGCGACGCCGAATCGGACCCCACTGGACAATATTACTATCACTGTGACAACAACAGTTCCAACGCCCGCCTCCACAAATATGACACGGCCAGCAATAATCTGGAGGAAGTGGCCATCAGTCCACCGCATCCCTACGGATCGAGGAACCTGGTAATTTCCGGGGACGGGTCGCGTCTTTTCTGGCGTGGGTACGTTTATGACGCCGACCTCAACGAACTTGGCAGCCTTGGCAGTGAGGTCCAATGGGCCAGTGAGGACGGCAGGTGGGCCGTTTGTGGTCGGAACATCTACGATGTCGATGCCATGAACCAGGTCACTCAGCTGCCTTTCACACCAACCACTCTGGCCTCAAATTTGGATTTCGCAATGGTATACGCCTTCAACCCCGGCAGTGGTCTCATCGAAGCCATATCCACCACCTTGGTTTCCAACGCCTTATCAAATTTTCAGGCTGAACGAGACGGCAGGAGAGTGCGCCTAGTTTGGGAAGTGGCTGAATTGGACACAGATACCCAGTTTGAGGTCTTGCGGCAGACCGACGGACACAATATGGAATCCGTTGATGCCGCAGTTAGCCAAAATGGACAAGTCTTCCTTTTAGTCGATCCTGAGGCCACGTCCCAGAGTTGCAACTATTGGCTGAACATCACCCCCAAATCGGGCAACTCCTTCCTGTACGGTCCGGTGAACGTAGCCGAAGTACCCGTCGTATTTGATCTAGGAAAGAATTACCCCAACCCCTTCAACCCGGAAACGAATATCGAATTCACGACCATGGCCCCAGGCTTGGTAATGCTGCGGGTGTTTGATCTGCGAGGACACCTTGTGGCCACCCTGGTGAATGAGAAACTATCGGCAGGATGGCACGAGGTTGTCTGGCGGGGGAAGGATGATCACGGTCGTTCGGCCCACTCCGGTGTGTACTTGGTCCAGTTGCAATCGGCTCAGGGCATTCGTAGCAAAAAAATCATGTTGATGAAATAACGGAACAGCCTTTGGGAAAAGGACAGCGTTATTCTATGGGGCACAACTCACCCTTCAGCCTGCTCCTCCTTCAGAGAAACATGCCGTGTCTCCGGTAGTTTTTTTGACTCCATCAAAGCCACCAGATCACAATAAGCAGTCCGCGAGATATAACCCGAATAGAAATAATTCCTGAGATCACCAAGGCTCATTGCGCAGCCTTCGAGGCTGGCCCGTTCCAGACCCCGGGCAAGTTGCGAACGCAAAATTTCACGCACCCCGTAGGCAGACTTCATGATATGACTTTGGTGGTTGATGGTGATCCCGCCTGTGACACTGTCGTCGCGAATCACTGCAACCAGGGCTGTCAGAGCGGCAATTCCCTCGACAACTTTGTTGACGCTGTTCTTGGCTCCGTATTCCACCACTGGAACTTTCAGAGTGCAGGATTGCGTTTCCAATTCGGTGTGCATGGGAAGGGCCTTGGAATAGATGTCGGTTATCTCCTGCAGGTATTTCGATTCCTTCTTGCTCGATACCAACCACAAAAGCAGCAAAGAAAAAGCAGTGCCAGTCGTATAAATAAAGAGAATCAGGATCAAGCCGGTTTGCAGCAGGGCAATGTTCTTGCTGGGGTTGGCTTGCCGGATGCGATTGGCGAAATCCCGGCCATACAGAGGTGAATCAGCATTTTCGCCACCGGCAGGTTTGTAAGCCAGGAGCCGGTCGGCCACATCCCGAATGACCCATCTGGGCACTGTTGGATTGGCAATCAGCAAGGCTTCGGTTGACAAGGTGGTGATGGCCTCGGACCCAGGATAGGTCTTTTGATCAGCCGATTGAGGGCGGAAAGTTGTTTGTTTCATGGGTCGGTCATAAATCCGGTCAAGATCCTCCCGCAGCGATGGGTGGACACTCATCATGCCGATTTTTTTGGGGTTTTCTTCCAATATATCCCGGGCATCAATGTTGGGAGCTCCACCCGTCCAAAAGACAACATCGAGTTCACCTTTGGCCAAAAGACCCATGGCCTCGGTGAAGACCATCCCGCGAGGTTTGGTGGATTCAAAGAGTTTGCAGATATCCAGGATATTACCCGGCAGACTCAATTGAGGTGCTTGCAAAACCGATTGCATGCGCACGGTGGCACCATTAAAAAAAGCTCGGGTGAATTCACTAGGCTCGGGTGAAATCATCAAAGTAGGGGCCAGGTCCATGGACTGGGCTTTGGCAATCGAATCGCTGCGGGCAAGGTTGTAGAAGACATGGACCTTTTCTTCATACACGGCGGCGATGATATCGATGGATTTGTTGCTGTAGCCCTCCTTTTGCAGAACATCAGACTGCACAATGGCCAGGGATATGGGGTCATTGGCAACTTTGCCGGCAATCTCTTTGGACCCTGATGGTCGGGAATCATTGGTGATTGAGATGCCCCTTATGGAGCTGTGAAGATGATCGCCAAGTTTTTCGTATAACCCGCCCGAGGTGGAGTAGAAGTTGTAGTCGTTTTCACCCCTGACGTAGCGGAAGGTGTTGACGGGATTGTATTGCGGGAAAAAACTGCTCGAAATCAAGTAGAAGCCAACCAGTGAGGTGGCCAGTGAAATGGCGTGAATGACCTTTCGTTCACGGCTGCGCACCATGTCTTCGGGTTCGAAGAGGCCGAGAGCACGGCTTAACAATGCGGGGAACCAACCTACAATCCAGAACATGGGATCCCTCCTACCCAAAATGGAATTGATTAGAAAAAGCAAGGTTGAAAATAGGCCACCCGAGCGCACAACCCCTGGCACAGGTTAGGAAAACCCAGGCAAACCCGCAATCTCTGCAAGTGGAAGTGAGAATTGCATTTCAGGTCCCTGCTGGTAGGCAGCAAAAAGGGCCGGCTCAGCCGACCCTTCATGAAATCAAGGAGAATTGCTAGCGGTAAAGAGCTTTGACCTCATCCCAGGTATCATGTCCGGTGCTCACCGAGGCGCAATCGGAGAAATGATCGCCCAAGCCGTCGAAGGTATCCACACTGAAAAATTCATATTCCAGGCAGGGATTGAACTCATCGTCAATCACCGTATCGCCATTGCAAATGGCAGGCAACCGGCGCAGGGTCTGGTTGAGGGTTGTGCCACCGGGGCAGGTCCAGGCTGTGCCGGGGTCTTCACCCACCCGGCCGAAGCTGTCCACAACCATACTGCCGCGTTTCAGACCCAGGGAATCGTTGCCGTTGAAGTTCAATTCAGAGCTGGTTTGCTGTGCCATGGCCAGCAGGTTGGCATCGGCAAATTCGTTGACGATGACATAAACTGTACCGGGCTCCATGGTGTGGGCATTGAGGGCAATAGTGGTTGAGGAGGTGGATCCATTGCTGAAGCGCAAAATATGGTAGTCGCTCAATTCGATTTCATCAGCCGTACCATTGAAAATTTCCAGGGCCTTGTTGTTGGAAGAACCTTCCACATATTCAGAGATGAATAGATCCGTTGTCTGGGCACAGGCAGGTGATAAAGGGGCCAGCAAGGCCGTTGCAAATATGGCAGTTGTGATGATGGCGCACTTGTATATCGAGGCAACAGTGTTTGAACTGAGAATTCGTTTTGTAGTCTGCATGGCAACTCCGGCAGGCTCGGAAAGCCTGCATTCAGGGGAAATTATTACTCGTATCTATTCATTATACCAGATTTTGCCGGCGATTTCAAAAAAACCCGAAGTTTTGGCAAAAAAACCGCCTCAGGATTGCCAACCCATGGTTTTCCACATGCGGGCGGCGGTTGTTTGCAAAAGATGGGCATCCACCGGTGGGGCTTCGCCATTGAGATATACTCTTCGTCCACCCACATAAACCGCATGGATATCCCAGGGGTGGAAGTCGAAGAGAAGATGGCTGAGCCAGGTGTCGCTGGTCAGCGGGGTCTTCTGGAAGTTCTCCAGGATGATGAAATCGGCAGGAGCGCCGGTGTCGAGGCTGCCAAAAGGTTCGCCAAAAATCTCTCTGGCCATCTGGTAATTTCCCAGCCAAAAATGCGCGGCGGCCCGATGGGTCAAGGGCCCACGACCGCCTTCGTTGCCCCTGAAGAAAGTCGTGCGCAATTCGCCCCAGAGGTTGTCATCGAGGCCATCGGTGCCCAAGCCACATTTTTGGGGAAAGCGGTCCACGGGTGCCCTGCCTACGCCATTGTTCATGTTGGAGCGCCCACAGTGCACCAACCATACACCTTTGTCATCGAGGGTTTGCATGTCGATGGGAGACAAATCGACGCCGTGGGCAAAAATGCTGCCGGCTCGCACCAGACCAAAAAGGCTCAGGCGGTCCAAGGGATCGGGCCAGCCCCGGTCCTGGCTCACTTCGCGGTCGGTGGTTCCTTCAGCCAGGTGGATGTGCAGGCCGGTGCCCATGCGGCTGCAGATTCCTTCCAACAACTCCAGGGTTCGTTCTTCCAGAGTGAAGCTGGCGTGGGCTCCCACCAGACCTTTGAATTGAGTCACACCTGAGGTGGGGTTGTCGGCAATTTTTTGCAGGTAACGTTCGTTTTCTTCCAGGGTGATGTCGCGTTGGCCTTTGCCGCCACGATCGGTCACTTCATAACAGAGACATCCGCGCAGCCCCACTTCGGCGATGCCTTTTTCGATGCGGTCCAGGCTGCC
>JAUUYW010000387.1 GCA_030590265.1 Candidatus Krumholzibacteriia bacterium | reverse complement strand
TTTCCCATGGCCAGGATTTTGACAAGTGGGAAATTGATCAGCAAGGCACCCAGGGTGCCACCCATGAATACAGCAACAGAAGGCATATCACTGAATACACTGAGCTCGCCGCCCAGCATTATGGACCAAATGATCAGGCCAAACGCCACCACTAGTCCGCCAATAGTTGCAATATCCTCCCTATGACTCCTGGTTGCCCATCTTTATCGTCTCCTGCGATCGGTTGTTTAACCTTCGTACACGGAACCTGGTCCCCCAGTGGGGATTGGATAAATCTTGGCCATGGAACGGTAGGCCAGCGCCATTTGGATGACGTGGTCCATCTCTTCCAGCACCATGATTTTCCTACCGGTGGTCAGACTGATCAAAGTATCGGGTATCGTTTCGATGAACTCGATCAAATCGGCATTCACCACCAGTTCTCTACCATTTAGTTTCGTTACTTTGATCATAAACTTTAGCTCCTATCCCGGTTTTTCCAGGATGGGGCCGACCCTGTGTCCAGAGGCCGGCCCTTGTATCACCCATTTTTCAACTACCGGATCAGATTGACCAATTCCTGAGCAATCTTGTCGGCTGTAGTAATCACCCGACTGTTGGCCTGGAAAGCCCTTTGGGCCACAACCAGGTTGGTGAACTCCTTGGCCAGATCGACATTGCTGGTTTCCAGGGCTCCCGGCACCAGGGTGATGCCGTTGCCGGTTCCGGCAAATGTTTCAGAAGGTTGGCCGGAGTTTCCGCTGCGGCGGTAGGTATTGTTCGCTTCGCGCATCAACCCATCGGCGTTGCTGAAGGAAGCCATACCAATGCGTCCAATGTTGCGCATTGTATCATTGCTGAAAATTCCAGTGATGGTGCCGGACTGGTCGATGTTGAAATCCACCAGCTTGCCTGTGCCAAAACCGTCGGCGATGGCTTGCAGGCTGCCAGAGCCCGCGAACTGGGTCAAACCGGTCAAGGCCCCCACTTCGCCGTAGTCCACATCCAGCGTCACAGGATCCGCACCCTGGGTGCCACCCACATTGGGATTAAAGGTGATACCTGTGGCCCCATTGTCGTATGTGAAGTTGGAAATGGAACCATTGGTGTTGAAACTCACGGTTCCGCTTTCTCCGGCGGAGATGACTTCGCCACCGTCCATGCTGGCGGTCCAGCGCCATTGGTTCAGACCTGGTTCTTTTTCAAACTCGAAGTTGATGTTGTGCTGGTTGCCGAGACTGTCATAAGTCACGGTGGCCATGCTGAAGGTTTTCTGGTCCACAGCTTCCTGAGTTGTGTTGTAACTGAAGGCTGAGGTCAGGCTGGTATTGTCCACACCCTGTTCGGAAACTGAAATGCTGCTGATGGCATTGTCGAGGCCGGGCTCTCCAGTGAGGATCATCTGGCCCTGGGCGTTGATTTCACCTGCTGAACTGGTGATGCCAAGACTGAAGCGCAGCTGGTCCATGATGTCATCGAGATTGGTTGCGGCAGCGACGGTTATGTTCACCGGAGTGGTTGCTTCGCCACCCACAGTGCCGCCAAGGTTCATGATGTCGCCGACCACAAGGTCCAATGAGGCTCCTTCAAAGGTGAACAAATCCGTGGCCAGGTCGGCGCCGTCCGCGTAGGCCAGCACCTGGCCGCTGTCGCTGGTGCCACTATCGGCCACTGTGCCAAAGTTGAAAACACTGTTGAATTGGGAACCGCCGATCAGGGCCAGCCCTTCAAGATCGTAGCCGGCGGAGTTGGTCACCTGGAAGGTGCCATCAGCCTGGATGGCAACGTTGGCGTTGTGCCCACCAGCCTGAAGCGAATTTTGCAGGAAATCCCTCAAATCGCCCAGAGTCGTGGTCGAGCTCACAACCATGGTGGCGGCTGACAAATCGTTCCCCAAATTGTCCTTGCCGCCAATGGAGATCATATTGTTATCAGCCAAGCCCAAGGGCAGGTCCAACAATTCGTCATTTTGATCCCCCGCCACCATAAAGGATTGGCTTTGCATGATGGTGCCTTTGGCATCGCTGGCACTGTCGAGGTTGCCCATCAGGCGAATGGATGAAGACGGCGAAGCCGGCACCACTAATGAAGGATCAATGAAGATGTCGGTCATGGGACCAGTGCCCAGAACACCATCGGCATCAGCCATCACACCTTGCACACGCAAACCAGTCGAAGGGTTCACCAAGGTATTCTCGCTGTCCAGACCGAAGATCCCTGCACGCGTATAAACATTGCTGGTACCATCGCTGAGGATGAAGAATCCAGGCCCCTGAATGGCCAGATCGGTCTTTTTGCCGGTGGTTTGAAAGTTGCCCTGGTTGAAGTTGGTATCGATGCTGCCCACCTTGGTGCCCAATCCAATCTGCTGTGGATTAGTTCCCCCGAGACCACCACTGACCGGCCGGCTGGCCGAACGGATGGTCTGAGTCAACATTTCGTTGAAGGTCACGCGACCGGATTTGAAGCCTACGGTGTTGCTGTTGGCGATGTTGTTGCCGATGACGTCGAGATGAGTCAGATTGGCATTCAGTCCGGAAACACCAGAGTAAAGAGACTTGAACATTTTGATCCTCCTGGATTGTCGTCTAGGCGCCGGACAAAAGTCCCGCACGCCGGTCGCTTCAACTTACTTTATAGATCTCCGACACGTAGAACTCATGGCCGTTTACCATCACGACTGCTACGTTGTTTTCGTATCTGAGGCCTTCCACTGCTCCCGTTTGCAGCACATTGAAAGGCACATCAAGGCCACCATTGGTAACGGTGACTTCAAGGGAGTATTCGCCTTCGGGTAAGGCATTTCCATCCGAATCGATTCCGTCCCAGGTTACGTCATTGAGCCCCGTAGTGATTTCCGCCGCATACGAATCCACCACATTCCCATTGGCATCCTTGACCTCAATCACCGCTTGACCGGGGCCCTGGGCGTTGATGCTGTTTTCAGAAACCACGCCTTCGGCAAGATTCACAGAATTGCCGTCAACCGTGACACTTTTGCCCACCAAAGCCAACATTGCGGTGTTGTTCATGGATTGACTCACCATGATGTTCTCGGTGAGCTTTTCATTCATGGCTGTCAATTCATCCAGCATGGTGAAATCAGTGATTTGAGAGGTGAATTCGGCGTTATCCATGGGACTTGTAGGGTCCTGGTTTTGGATTTGTGCCACCAGCAATGTCATGAAGTCCAACTTACTGACTTCGCTGGGATCCCTTTCGGGCGCTCCAATAACCGCACCAGTTGGATTTGTTATGGCTTCGATTGGCATTTTTTAACCTCCGAGATGGAAAGCGGCCCATTCGCCCGCTCCATTATTGTTCTGTTGGCCGTGTTTGTTCTGACGACTTTGGTGCTGTTGTTTTGCTTCCTCGTCCTGCTTGTCCCTACGCTCGTTTTGTCGGGTTTCCTGCTTGGATTGGTCCTGACACTTGGTCTCCACCCGAACATCCACCAAATTCCACCGCGGGGATTTGTCGGCGATATTTTCGGCTAATTCCCGTGCACCTTCCTTGATAACGCTTTCTGC
>JAUUYW010000437.1 GCA_030590265.1 Candidatus Krumholzibacteriia bacterium | reverse complement strand
CGATTTCCCATGCCATTGACGGTTTTGGTGAATATATCGGCATCAGTGTGGGGTAGTTTTTGCCAGTAGGTGGTTGAGAAGGTTTGGGTTGAGAAGGTACGCTTACATGACATGCACATGTAGCGTTGTACCTTTCGGTTGTCAGTTTCCCTGTAGTAAGAACCGAAATCTTTGTAGCTCCACTGTGTCATTAACTGATTGTGGAACTTGCAGTTCCCGTTCGGACAGAACGGAGGCTGCCAGCCTTCTGGGGGTGCTTCTAGGTAAGTCATGAAGTGGGGATTGCAGATTTGAGGCCAGCAACATTCTCCACGGCACAACGAAAGTCTAACAAAGAGCCTGCTTCGGGCCCAAAATGCAGGCCCTGAACGCGGATGTTGATTTGTCTCTCTTTTGGGCTACACTAGGTCATTCGACGAAAAACTGAACCATTCGATGAAAATACTTGGCCATCCGACCAAAATTCTCAACCGGAAATGAGGACGAAATTGAAAACCAATATCACGGTCTTGGGGTTGTTTCTGCTTTTATGGGCAGCGGGAATAGCCGAAGGCAAGAATTCCATGGTGGTAACCGAGCCGGTGGAGAGTTTTGCCGTTATGATCGATGTGGTTTTGCCGGGGACTCCAGAAGAAGTTTTCGAAGCGATCACCGGCGATGTATCCGGGTGGTGGACCATAACCTCCAGTGTAGACCCCATCACACTTCAGGTGGATGCATTCCCCGGCGGAAAATTCCTTGAAACCTGGTATGAAGAAGGCACGGGGTATCAGCACGCAGTTGTCACCAAGGTGGACTATGGCCGCACACTTCAATTTGAAGGCCTAAAAATCCTGGCCCCTGAAGCACTCACCATGACCACAAACTGGTCATTGAATGAAACCGAAAACAATCAAACGATTGTCACCCTGGAAATCCATGGAGTCTGCCCAACTGGTATTGGTATACCCGAAATAGTGGAAAGCAAATGGGACTACCTCCTCAATGGGTCATTGAGACCCTTTCTAGAGGCAGGCGGGCAGCAAGATGTCATCATGCAGAATGAGCAAACAGCCTCTGGTGACCAAGCCTCAGACAAGACCTTCCAGTTCACCATCATGGCGGAAATCTCCGGTTCACCCAATGAGGTTTTCGATACCGCGACCGGTGATATTTCCGGCTGGTGGGATCATACTTTTGCTGAGAATCCCAAAAAACTCACCGTCGATCCTTTCCCCGGTGGGGCCTTCATGGAAATTTTTGATGATGAAGGGAACGGTGTCCGGCACGCGGTGGTGACCGCTGCCGATCGGGGAAAAATCCTGCGTTACGAGGGTCCTTTGGGTTTGGCCGGCAACGCCCTGTTCATGGTGACTACCTGGACATTTGCGGAGATGGCCAACAACACAACCCTGGTGACGGTCGAAGTTCATGCCTCGGGTGAAGTGGAGGATGGCTGGGCAGCTGTCATTGAAGGAGTCTGGGAGCATTTTTTAAACGACGGGCTGAAGGCCTATCGCCAGGCGGGTCACGAATAGAAACTCGTGACCCACCATGAGAATTCAGTCTTCCAGGAGTTCGTCCATGATTTCAGGCAAATCGTCCTTGGTGATGCCCAAAAGATATTCTTTTTCAGGATAACGAACCGCCACAGGACCGTGCTCGCAGGCGCCCAGACAACCGCTGGTGAAAACCTTCAACTCCATATCCAATTCCTCATTTTTGACCATTTCACGCAATTCCTGGCGCAGGGCCATGCCGCCGCGATTGGCGCAGCAGGGAACGGGGTGCCCATCCGGCCGTTTTTGAGTGCAAATGAAGATGGCTTTGCGAAAAGGGGCACGGAATTTTCTCATGAAACTCTCCTGCAAACAAAAGGAACGGTTATTGATATTCCTTTTCAGTAATACAAAAAAATTCCACCAACCGCACTGGGTCTGATTTATTTTTCAGTCTGGGCCCGGGCGATCATGGCCTGGCCCAGGGCGACGGCACCATCGTTGGCAGGTGTTTGCTCGGGTCGCCAGGGTTTCAGGCCAACCCGGTTGATGGAGTCGAACAAACCGGCCAGGAGAATTTCATTTTGAAACACACCGCCTGCGAGAACCACATCCGACAAGCCTGTTTGTTGAGAGGCGATCAGGGCAGCCTGAGTTAATAGATCGATGAGGGAACGATGGAACCGGGCGCTGACTTCACGATGATCCGCACCGTGGCTGACCAGCGTTGCCACGGCGGCAACCAAGGGCCCGGTGGGCAGGATGAGAGATTGGTCCACCGTAACTTCATCCAGTATCAGGGCTTTTCGAACTTCATCCGGGGTTGTCAAAGCCATCAGTTCGATGGCCGCCTGGGCTTCGTAATGGGCTTCGGGCCAATCGCCGGTCAGAGCTGCGACGGCATCGAAGAGGCGCCCGCAACTGCTGGTCAGGGGAGAGTTGATTCCTTTGCGCAGCATTTCCAAAACCGACTGCACGGGTTGGTCGCCAAAGGTTTCGGGGAGCAGGTCGAACACGGCTTCTGCTCCCACAGCCTGTTGCAAATAACTGACGGCGGTGCGCCAGGGAGCTTTGATGGCCGCGTCGCCACCAGGCAGAGGCATGGGGTCGAAGTGGCCCAGGCGGGTGAAGTCTTCAGCATCTCCAGCGATGATTTCTCCGCCCCAAATGGTGCCATCGTCGCCGTACCCGGTGCCATCCATGATCAGACCAATAGCTGGTCGCTGCATTTGGTGTTCGGCCATGACGGCCACCAGATGGGCGTGGTGATGTTGCACAGGAATCAACATTTTGCCGGCGGACTTTTGTTTCCGGGCCCACTGGGAACTGAGATAGGCGGGATGAAGATCGTAGGCAATGAATTTTGGCTCGCATTCCAGGACACCCTGCAGGGTTGTGATGGTCTCCAGAAAAAAATCATAGGCCTGCAGGTTTTCCAGGTCGCCGATGTGGGGACTGAGAAAAGCGCGATCGTTTTTCAAAAGGCAGATTGTATTTTTCAGCTCGGGCCCCACGGCAAGGATATCGGTTCCGCTATCCTTGACAAAAATGGGAACAGGAGCAAAACCCCTGCTGCGACGAAAAAAATGTGACCGGTT
>JAUUYW010000013.1 GCA_030590265.1 Candidatus Krumholzibacteriia bacterium | reverse complement strand
TGCTTTGTGGACACTTGGCAATCCCATGCGCTTACGACCCTCCATGTTGTTGGGGTTGGTCTTCATCATCGTTGCTTTCCAGACCATCAGCCTGGGCCTGATTGCCGAGCTGGTGGTGGCCGGGCGCAAACCGGAGCATGCCTACCGAGTGGCCGACCGTGTCTGACTCGGCCAAACAGGGAACACGGTCACGTCTCATAAAAATGGCTGTGGTGATCGTCAACTGGAACGGTCTGGAAGATCTGCCCGATTGTTTCCGTTCCCTGGGCGACGACCGTTTTCTGGATCTGCGCATCATCATGGTGGACAATGGTTCCCATGACGAATCTGTGCCCTGGACCCGGGCTCATCATCCCGAAATTGAGATTATCGAGACCGGGGAGAACCTGCGCTGGGCAGGTGGCAACAACGTGGCGTTGAAAATGCTGCGGGATGAGAAATACCAGGGCCACATTCTGCTGTTGAACAACGATACCATTGTTCCGGAAGGCAGTTTGCGCCGCATGGCCGACGCCTTGGAAGATACTCCCGACGCCTGGGCGGTGACTCCCCGCATTTATTACGCCCACAACCCCGCTCTCATTTGGTATGATGGCGGGCTGGTCGGCCGGTATACCGGTTGGATTCGTCACGCCGGCCTGCGCAAAATGGCCGGAAAACTGGATTACAACCGACGCTTCATCGACTACGGAACCGGTTGCGCCATGATGATACGGCATGAGGTTTTGCTCACTGTCGGATTGCTGGATGATGGCTATTATTTTTATGGAGAAGATGCGGACTTCAGCCTGCGTCTGACCAAAGCCGGTGGCCGGATTCTGCATGTGCCACGGGCAGTGGTGCTGCACAAGGTCAGTGCTTCAGTGGGTAGCAACAGTCCACGCAAAGCCTGGTTGCGCAGCCGCAGCCATGTGCGCCTGCTGGGTAAGCACTGGCCACGATCTGCCTGGCCTGTTCTGTTCATAACCCAGCTCGGTTTCCTGGGCGGTCATTCCGCCTGGCATTTGTGGCACGGCAGGCTGGAGTCTGCCCTGGCCATTTGGCTGGGTGCCCTGGATGAGTTGCGTGGTGTGGATTACTAACAACCAAAGTCCGGTCCGGAATTGATCCGGATCCACAGGGGAGAATTTTCTTGGCAAAGAATCGTGGCGAGAATAAAGCTTCAAAAAAACATGATTCCAGACCGCCTGCCAGTTTTCCGACCCTTAGCCTTCCCGGATGGGGGCGGTGGTTGGCCTTGGCTGGCATTCTTCTGGTGGTTTTGGCATTTGTTTACCAGGGAGCCTTGACCGGTGGTCAGATTTTCCTGAGCAGCGATGCGGGCAACGCCCAGTCCTTTGCTGCCGTTGGCGATGCCAGCTTGGCGCAAGGAGAATATCCTCTCTGGAATCCGTATATTTTTGCCGGCATGCCGTCTTTTGGCTCCCTCTCCTATTTGAAATACCTGTATCCACCTGCTTTTGTTTTCAACACATTGCAAAGTTGGGGTCTGCCACCTTTGACCTGGATGTTCGGCCATCTTCTTTTTGGTGGCCTGGGAATGGCCTGGTTGTTGTCCCGTTGGAAACTGCCATTCGGAGCCTTGGTCCTGGGGGCGGTGGTCTGGTTGCTCTTTCCCAAGGTGGTGGCCTGGGGTGTTCACGGCCATGGCACCAAGCTTGGAGCGGCCATGTATATGCCCTGGATTGTGGCGGCAGCCTGGCGTGTACTTGATGGCAAAGGTTGGCGATCGGTGGGGCTGACGGCACTCTTTCTGGGTTTGCAACTGCTGCGTGGTCATCCGCAAATCACTTATTACACTTTGGCTGCGGTGGCCTGGCTTTCACTTTGGAATGCCGTCTGGCCTCTGGAAGATTTCGGACGATCCCTGGCCGCGAAGATACGATGGTTAAGGGTGGGGCAGGTTGGCGTTGGTTTGGCCACAGGTTTCCTCCTGGGAGCTGTTCTGTTGGTCCCGGTGCACAATTATTCAGGACTGAGCATCCGCGGACAGGACACTGCCGGTGGTGGGGGAGTGGGTTTGGATTATGCCACGGGCTGGAGTCTGGCTCCATCGGAGTACGGGACCACTGTCTTGCCCATGACCGCGGGTTTTGGCAAGGCCACTTATCTGGGGCGTATGCCTTTCAACGATTATCCCAACTATTTTGGGTTCCTTCTGCTGGCCCTGGTGGCCGCCGCCTGGTTGGTGGGCAACCGCAGTCTCCTGGTGGCTTTGTTGACCATGAGCCTGTTGGCGGTTTTTGTTTCATTTGGAAATTTCGGTTTTGGTTTTTATGAGTGGTTGTACGGATGGTTGCCGTTTTTCAACAAATTCCGAGTGCCTTCAATGATCCTGATCCTGCCGGCTTTTGTGGCGGCCATTCTGGCTCCCTTGGGGGCAACACGTCTGACCTCTGATCCCAGCAAGGGCAATTTCCAGAAAATCTTTCCTCTGGTTCTCGGTGGCCTCGGTTTCCTGCTCTTGATGAGTTCGCTCACCGGCATGGCAGAAGGTTTTTACAAGGCCGACCTGGAATCTCTGGCTCTGGCCGGCGACCGATCGGCACCTGATGTCCTGGTCAATGAAGCTTGGCAGCTGCACAAATCCAGCCTCATGCTCATTGGCCTGGTTCTGCTCACGGCAGCAGCGGCCCTTTGGGGTCGCACCCGATCCCATATTTTTGGCTCCGGTCGATTGATCTGGGTGCTGGTTGTGCTGGTGGCGGTTGATCTCGCAGCAGTGGACAAGCTCATTGTGAGCCCGGATAAGGGTTTGCAAGTGGTGGTGCAGGATCCCCAGGGAAATGCACGGCTGGCGCCTTCGGGCAAGTTGCTGCGGCCGTACAAAAAATCCCATGTTGCATCCGGGCCGTCAGCCGAAATCCTGAAATTGCTGGTAGGGCATGACCGGATTTTTCCCTTGGGTTCAGCCGGTGGTCAAAACCTCTGGATGGCCGATGGTGTGCGCAGCTTGGGTGGCTACCACCCGGCCAAACTGGCAGCCTACGAACAAATCAGGAAACGTCTTTACAGCGAACGTCCCGCCTTGCGGCTGGCATCCTGGCTGGCCGGGGGCATCGTTTCTTTCGATGTTCCTTTCTCTGCGCCCCAGTTGCAAACCCTGGCGGCTCTGGGAGCTAATCTTGAGCAGGTTCCGGGTGCCACTCGTCCAGTCTTTTATCGCAATCTTGATGCCGTGCCTCGGGCCCGTCTGCTCACCAACTGGGCAAAAGTCTCTTCGTTGCCGGAAAAGGACGCATTGCAGCCCTTTCTGGACGGTGTGCAAGCCGGTCAAATCGATGTCTTCGGCACTGTTTTTCTTTCTGAAGAACCATCGATCGTACCCGGCAACACCACTGAGACACTGCCATTGCCGGTTTTCCGGAAAGATGGTCTCGGGGAAGTGGTTTTGGCCGTGAACAGCCCGGTTCCGGCCCTTCTCTTGCTATCTGATATGATGGCTCCAGGTTGGTCAGCCGAGGTGGATGGCCAAGCAGTGCCCGTCTTGACCGCGGATCTGGTCCTGCGGGCAGTGGCTGTGGAGGCAGGAGAACACACGGTACGCTTCACTTTTAACGACCCGGGAGTCAGCCGGGGATTGACTCTTTCGATTGTAGGGGGGATTCTTACCCTGATCATGTTGCTTGCGCCGTCCATAATGCGACGACGGACCCAATCTCCTGAAGGACTACCTGATTGATGAGTGCAACCAATAGAAAAACGGTGTTGCCTGAATTGCCGCCAATCCGCAAAGCGGTGGTGGTGGTTCCCACCTACAATGAAGCTGAAAACGTAGGTGGCCTGATCCCGGAAATTTTGGCCAAGGATGAACGTTTGAGTGTCTTGGTGGTGGACGACAACTCTCCTGATGGCACTGCGAATATTGTCAAAAATCTACCTGGTTTTGGTGATCGCATCCTCATTTTGGAACGTCCGCTCAAGCAGGGCCTGGGCGCGGCTTACATCGCCGGATTCCAGTGGATTCTGGCCAACACCGATTTTGAGGCAATTTTTGAGATGGATGCGGATTTCAGCCATTCGCCCGACGCCCTGCCGCATTTTTTGCAGGAGATCGACTCCCATGACCTGGTTCTGGGCAGTCGATACCTCCAAGGCATCACGGTGGTGAACTGGCCTCTGCGCAGGCTTATTCTGAGTGTGGGGGCCAACATTTACGCTCGTTTTGTCACTGGCATGCCCATCAAGGACAGCACCGGTGGATTCAAGTGTTTCCGCCGTTCAACTCTGGAGATGTTGCCTCTTGAGAGCATCAAAAGCGATGGCTATTCCTTTCAAATCGAGATGAACTACCACTGCTGGAAGCGACGATTGCGGATCAAAGAGATTTCCATAACCTTCGAAGACCGGCAGGTTGGAGTTTCGAAAATGTCCAAACGAATCATTTTTGAAGCCATATGGATGGTTTGGGCCCTGCGTGTGAAGCGTATTCCTTAGTTTAGCCGCCACTGCAAGTGGCATCATCTTACCCGGGAGAGTTTGTGAAACTGGCCGTCGTCATTGTCCACTACAACTCGAGTGCCGACCTGGATCGTTGCCTCGAGAGTTTGTTGGCCTATGCCCCTGTCACAGAACACCATGTTGTCATCGTGGACAATGCCTCCCAGGACCCTGGCCTGGCCGATGTGCATGGCCGCTATTCCGATTTCCAATGGATCTTCAGCCAGGAAAATCTGGGTTACAGCAAAGGCTGCAATGTGGGCATGGCCCAGGTTGAGGCCGAATATTATCTACTCCTGAACCCGGATATCGTGATCCAGCCGGGGGCCCTGGATCATTTGCTGGAGTTTGCCGATCGCACCCCAAGAGCCGGCATGGTGGGTCCTCAACTGCTCAACGAAGATCTCACTGTGCAGGATAGCTGCCGGCGTTTTTATAACCTGAAAACACTCTTGTTGCGCCGTACTTTTCTGGGAAAAATTTTCCCCAACAGCGAAACCGTGCGCTTGCATCTGATGGGTGATTTTGACCATCGCAGCGTGCGGCCGGTGGACTGGGTTCTGGGCGGATGCATTCTGGTGCGCCGCTCAGCCATGTTGCGCACCGGGCCCATGGATGAACGTTTCTTTCTCTATTTTGAAGACGTCGACTGGTGTTATCGCATGTGGCAGGCCGGGTTCGAGGTTGTTTATACACCCGATGCCCGTTTCATCCATCGTCACCGCCGCGACAGCGCCCAGGGCAAATTCACCCGCACCTTTTGGTTGCACCTGGGCAGCCTGATATCGTTTTATGAAAAATGGGGCGTCCTTGTTTGGCTGGTCAAAAAATGGCGCGAACCCCTGCTGGTCTTTCTCCTTTGGGGCCTGGACATGGTGGGGCTGACTGCCGCCTTCGGGGTCGCCTATGGATTGCGCAGGATGATGGGGCGGTTTTTTTCCGAAGATCTCTATCCTTTTGGCGAGTATGCTCCGTTGCTTTTCTTTTCGTTGTTGTTGGCAACGCTCTCCTTCCTGCTGACCGGTCGTGACCGGACGGTCCGCCACCGACAACCGCCATCGGTCATGGAGCATTTGCAACAAGTGGGAGTGGTGGCGGTGTTGCTGCTGGCTGCTACTTACCTGGGGCATCTGGATGTGATCAGCCGGGCTGTTTTGTTGATGTTCATTCCACTGTTGGCCATGAGCACGGCTCTGGGGTCCAGAGGTGTTCATCGAATAATGCGCCGGTTGGAGCGAGGCCACTTGTCTTTGGAGCGGACACTTCTGGTGGGCAGTCCAGAACAATTGCAATCCTGGCTGCCCGGGGCCGGAAAACTGGCCGACCAGGGTATCGATCTGGCAGGCTATGTCTGGCAGCCGGGCATTGGTGAAGACGGGTTGCCACCCCTGGCTGACGGTCAAATTCCCTGGTTGGGTTCCCGGGAGTCCCTGCTGGAAGTGGTGCGCCGTTATCGGATCAGCCAGGTCGCTTTCTGGGATAGACCGGCCAATGAACCGGATGCCTGGTTGCAAATGGCTGGATTGCGTCGATTGCGCATCCGCATGCGTTGGAACCTGGAAGATGTCTGGCTCCTGGCCAGCGGTGCCCGGGCCGAAGACTTTGCCGGTGGTCTCAGTGCTGTGCAGGGCCTTGGCAGTGGGTCCGCCTTGCGGTCTGGTTTTTCCAGGGGCGGATCGTTTCTTTTTGGGGCATTCATGGCTCTCTGGACCTGGTTGCCCTGGTTGTATATCAAGTGGGTGCGCACCCGCAATGATTCTGCCCATTTGGTTCGCATCACCGCCAATGACCTGTGGGGCAACAACCCCCGGTTGACCCTGGCCATTGGCAGCAATGGCCATCTTTTATCCTTGCCCTGGCAGTTTGGTCTCATGAAAGACCTCCTGCGTGGAAAAATGCGTTTGTGGGGACCGAGGGCCTCCCTTGCTCCCGTCAGATTCCAGCCCGAAGGATCCCATGCCCTGGTGGGATTCTGGAAGGATGAGCCCGGTGCTCCCGGTTTGACCGGATCCTGGGCCCACCAAAATCTTGGCCATCTGGAAGAAGACCAGTCCAGCACCGGAGATGTGGCTAAAAAAGGTGTTTCATTGTTTTCTTTCATCAAACAATTGTGGTGCGATCCCGGCGGGTTTGGTGTCATCGGACAGGCTGACATCCCCCAAGGAACGCAAGACCAGGCCCCTGAGGGCCACGAGGTGTCCTGAAATGAAAAAGTCTTTTGAATATTCCGCTTCCTTAGTTCTAACGCTTCTGTTGTTGGCGTTGGCAGTGCCGGTTATGGCCCAGAACGTGGATTTTGAGTCGATCCTGATCAAGCGTCAACTCAACTGCATCCTGGAGGATGGGGACACAGTTGTCGGAGGGCTTGATGGAGGGGGACTGCTGTTCTGGGAGCGCGAAAATCCCGAGCAGGTAACCAGGATGAGTGCGGGCACTGATCTATCAGGCAACAATGTGACGGCCCTGGCCAGCAGCGGCCGTTTCATCTGGGTGGCCACCTTGGGCGGTGGCATGACTCGCATTGCCAATCTCCACACCTCTGCCGAGTTCCGGATTTTTGCCAGCAATATTGGCAGTATGGATATTACTGCGGTCACCGCTGAGGTCATCGGCACCAGCGAACGTGTCTATTATGGCATGGACGCAGCCGGCATCGGTCTCATCACCGATAGTTTGCCCGGAGCCCTTTATTCGGCTGATCAAGACGGTCTTATTGACGATAACATCAACGATTTGCAGATTTTCAACGGTGACCTTTTTGCGGCCACCCCCTCGGGGATCTCCCGCCTTGCCCTCAACCAGTTCACCGACCAAAATGAAGGCCTGGGAGACCTTAATATCACTGAATTGGCCATCGATATGGATGGCAACCTGGTTGCCGGTGGTGACGATGGCGTTTTTCTTTGGCATCCCGACACCGAAACCTGGACCAACATGGGATGGACCAATGTGGTCCGTGGTCTGAGTGGAAATGACGATTCCTTGTGGGTTTTGGGGTTCACCAGTTCCGCTTATTTTGATGGTAGCAGTTGGACAATCGTCTCGTTGCCCCATTCTCGTCCCAGCACCATTGAAGCAGGGCAGGATGTCTGGGTTGGTGGACGCGGGGTAGACACTGGAATGAGTTCCAGCACCGGCATGGCCTGGTATGCCGAATATGAAGCCGAACAGGCGAACTTCACGGCTCAAACCGTGGATGCCGGCCTGGTCTTTAATCCCTTTGGTGTAACTTTTGATACCCAAGGCACAACCTGGGTGGGTTCTTTTACGGGCAAGGCCGCTTCCGGACACAATGGTGATGAAATCACCAATATATTTGAGATTGCCAGTGCAGACAACGACTCAACCGGCCTATTCAACCACGGCGACCGCATGCTGACCCTTGGGTCCGATTTTGACCGGTCCCTGGTTTATGTGGCTCAGTACTCCAAAGGCATTGTTCGTTATGACCTTGAAACCGGAGACCAGGATCTGATGTATGGCGGGACCTGCGGTTTGGAAGATACCCCTTTTGTGAATTCCTCCATTGTCAATTTGACCATTCATCCCGATGGCACCCTGATCGTCTGCTACGACCATGCTCACGAGCAGAAAGTCCGAATTCTGACCGATCCGGATAATTGGCGTGGTGATCATGGCAATTGGCACGATGTTCCCCAAGGCTCCGAGGGTATTGGGTCCGGGACCGGTGTTTGGGATGCCTTGGTTGTGCGCAACGATGTGGTTTGGTTTGCCGTGGAAGGCGAAGGCCACGGGCTGCTGCGCTGGGATATCAACGGCTATTCCGCCGGGCCCGACGATGAAATAACCTGGTCCGATTTTTCCGATGACCAGTGGTCAGGTCCCTTTTCCGCAATTCCCGGCACTGACAACGATCCAACGATTCTGATGACCCAGCTGGCGTTGGCTCCTGACGGGAGCATTTGGTTTGGTGGCAACGGCATAACCCGTTTCTCCTACGATGAAGTTTTTGGTGATGTAACTCTTGAGGAGGATTACGTCGCCAAAACAGCAGCCTTCATTGAGGGCCTGATCACCGGCAATGTTTCCGATTTGGGTGTGGATGCCAATGGCGATTTGTGGGTGGCCACCCGGCAGGGTTTGAACTGTGTGCGCTGGGGAACCAGAGAGGTTGAAATCGATGCCTACTTCGATTTGGGCAATTACTTTTCCAACAGCCTCTTCGCTAGTCTGTACAGTGCCAATGCCATTTCTGCCTTGCCCGGAGGCGTTTACAACCGGATCGCAGTCAGTCAAGACGGGCAACGAGTGGCTCTGACCACCGACCTTGGTGCAGTGGCCTGGGACATCCTCCCAAGGTCCGCTGAAACAGGCGGAAGTCTTGAATCAGTCTTCTGTTATCCAAATCCCTGGGTCCTTGAAAACGACCAAAGCCGGCTCAAGCTGGGGGGCCTGGCAGCCGATGCTATAGATGGAGACCCGGCCAAGGTTAAGGTGTATAATCTCCAGGGTCAGCTGGTTTACGAAAATAATTATGTGAGTGGGAATATAGGGTTTTGGAATGGCACCAATCGTATTGGTCAACCCGTGGCCACTGGCATGTACGTTTTGAAGGTCGATTGGCGAGGCATGACCACCGCACGCACCTTGGCTGTGGTTCGCTAAAGCCAACTCTTTTCCCGGGAGGATCCCATGGGCAAAACCGGAAAGGATTCCGGTAACAAAAAAGCACCCACTCGCCTATTGGTGGTGGGTGCTGGTGTGGCGGGGCAGACCCTGGTTCAGGAGATCCAGCGGGATGGTTTGCCGGTTGAACCCATTGCATTTCTGGATGATGATCCCCAATTGATTGGACAAATGATTTGTGGTTTGCCCGTTCGAGGGGGAACCGACGACTTGTTGCAAGTGGCTGCCGATATTGGCGCCGAAGAAGTTTTGCTGGCCATCCCATCTTCCGGTGGGCGTCTGGTGCGGCGTTTGGTTATTTTGTGCAAACGAGCCGGTCTGCCATTTCGTTTGGTCCCCGGCCTGCGGGCCATCATTGAAGGTGATGTTCATTTTGAACAGGTGGCCGATGTGCAGCCCGAGCATTTGCTCGGCCGCGAAACAGTTGTCTTTCAAGATCGTGCCGCTGCTTCCGTGGTCAAAGGCCGCAAGGTCATGGTCACCGGTGCCGGTGGTTCCATTGGTGGGGAACTTTGCCGCCAAATTTTGCCTCTGGAGCCCAGCGAATTGATTCTTTTGGGGCGGGGCGAGAATAGCATTTTCGAAATCCTGGCTGAGTTGGATCCTGTGCGGGGCGAAACCAAACTGGTGCCGGTGATTGCCGATGTGCGGGATGCCCGTCGGCTGGAGAATCTGGCCGGGAATCGATCCCAGGGGATTGCACCCAGGCTGGCACCCGATATTATTTTACATGCGGCGGCCCACAAGCATGTGCCTTTGATGGAGGACAATCCCGAAGAGGCGGTGCTGGTCAACGTTGGGGGAACTGAAAACCTGACCCGCTTTGCTCGCGCCGTTGGAACTGAACGATTTGTCCTGATCAGCACCGACAAGGCCGTCAGCCCATCCAGCGTTATGGGAGCTACCAAAAAAATGGCGGAGATGGTGGTGCGTTCGGCAGCTTTGGAGTCGGACTTCACGCGTTTCATGATCGTGCGTTTTGGCAATGTCCTGGGCAGCCGGGGTTCAGTGGTGCCGTTTTTTATCAGGCGCATTGAAGCGGGGCTGCCCTTGCCGGTGACCGATCCTCTGATGACCCGTTTTTTTATGACCATCCGGGAGGCAGCCCTCCTGGTGATAGAAGCCATGGTTATGGGTGGCAAGGGCTCAACTTATATTCTCGAAATGGGCAATCCTGTTTCGATTTTGGAGTTGGCGGAAAATCTCCTGGTCCTGAGCGGGTATGATCCGGCGGGAGGCGACTCCGGTCCGGGAATCAGCATCACCGGTTTGCGACCCGGGGAAAAATTGCACGAAGCCTTGAACGAAGAATACGAGGAGTTGAAAGCCAGCGATCACCCCCTCATCAAAATGACCAAGCCGACTGCCGGACGGGATGAATGGAATTCCGAAATCATGGCTGCCGGCAGGGAACTGGCTCTCCTTGGCGATGTGGAAAACCTTCGCCGCTGGTTGGCCGACACACTGCAACAACCTTCCTTGGCCCAGGGGCCCGGAAATTGATGGATCGGCGAGCAAGGATGCCGTCTGAGGAAAGCTGCTGAACATGAGTCAAGAAATCCAGGGACGGAAATTCATCCAGCGGGAAGAAAATCTGCCATTTTTTAAGCCTGATGTGGGGGAGGCCGAAATCGAGGCCGTCACCGAAGTCTTGCGCTCCGGTTGGTTGACCTTCGGCCCCAAGGTCCGTGAATTCGGCACCGCCTGTGGTGAATACCTGGGTGTGCCCTGCGCCGTTCCGGTGGCCAGTTGTTCGGCGGGTTTGTTCCTCACACTCAAAGCCATGGGTGTGGGCAAAGGCGACGAAGTGATCCTGCCGGCCATGACTTTCATCGCCACCCTGACAGCGGTGATTCATTGCGGCGCCACGCCGGTGCTGGCAGATTTGGACCCGGAAAATTTGGGCCTGGATCCTGCCTCTTTCGAGCAGGCCATCTCTCCTCGCACCAAAGTGGTCGTGCCGGTGCATCTGGCTGGCCATCCTTGCCGCATCAAGGAAATCATCGCCATCGCCAAACGTCACAACATCAAGGTGATGGAAGATGCCGCCCACAGTTTTGGCGCGGCTGTTGATGGCGAGCGCATTGGTGGATTCGGTGACGCCACAGTGTTCAGTTTTTACGCGACCAAGTGCATCACCACCGGCGACGGCGGCCTGGTTACCACCCGTGACCAGGAGATGGCCGACAAGTTGCACTTGCTCAGTTTCCATGGCATGGATGGCAACGCCTGGCAACGTTATGGTGACAAGGGCCGCTGGTATTACGAAGTGGTGGCCATCGGTTACAAATTTCACCTGGGTGACCCTGCTGCGGCTTTGGGTATGGTTCAGCTCAGTCGGGCCGACGAGTTTTTGACTAGGCGCACAGAAATTGCCCAGCGTTTCAATGATGCTTTTGCCCAGCTTCCCGGCTGCCGGCTGCCCAGTGTGGCTGAATGGGCCACACACGCCTGGCATCTTTATATTCTGCGCCTGGACTCGGAGGTCATTCAGGATGGTCGTGATGGCCTGATCGCTGATCTTTCCGCCAACAGCATCGGCTCTTCCGTACATTTTATTCCTTTGCATCACCACCCGGCTTTTGTGGAAGAAGGTGCGGCCTTTGCCGACAAACTTCCTGAAACGGAAAAGTATTACCGCAGCGCTGTGAGCCTGCCACTGTTTCCCGGCATGAGTGATCAGGATGTGGACGATGTGATCAAAGTGGTCATTGAAAGCGTCAAGAGTCGGGCTTGCTGATGACCACTGCTGGCGAAAATCCCCAGGAAGAAAAGGAAACCCTGGATCTTGCCCAGGGTGATTCTTCACCACCTGATTGGGAAGATCTGCTGGCCGCCGATCCCAACGCCGACTATTTCCATACTGCCCACTGGACCTGCTGCGCTCGGGATCACCAGGCTGGGTTGACCGCTTTCTGGCTCACTGTCCGCTTGAATGGTCGCCTTGTTGGGGGGATGGCCGGTGTGAAGAAAAGCAAACCTGTCATGCGATGGGAAAGCAATCTCGAAGGCACCAGCGGTGGTCCTTTGATAGATGCCTCTTTGCCGGACCATTTGAACCGGCGGGTTTTCCAGAGTCTTATGGAATCCTATCTCCATTTGCGTGGCTCGGGCCAGGGCACTTCCTGTCTTACGCTGAATCATTCCCAGGAAGAAAAATTTGCTGGTTTGTTGGCTGATGATAAGATGGCCTGGCAACGGCACGATACCCCTGCGGCGGTGATTCCCCTGGACGGAGGATTGGAATTCGTCGAGATGAATCTTATGCAGAAGAACAAACGCAACGAACGAAACCGCGCTCTGCGACGCAACGCCCGCGTTGAAATCACCAACGATCCCGATCGTTTGGCTGACTACTATCCCATATATGAAAAAGCCTGTGAACGCTGGAACTTGCCACCGGCACCACTGTCGTTTCTGCAGGCCTTGTTGGCGGATGCAAACACAGTTCAGCCGGGAATGACTCGCACCTTTTTTACCTGTGTGCTGCTTGAAGATGAAGTGATTGGCGGCCATCTGAACCTGCAGTTCAAGGACAGGGTGATTGCCTGGAACGGCGTGACTGATCCGCAATACTCCCGAACTCATTTCCCGGCGACCCTGGCTGTCTGGGGTGACCTGGAAGAATCCTGCCGACGAGGGGCCCGGTTGTTGGATCTGGGAGGCAGCGGTGGGGTGGTTTCCCTGGACGGATTCAAAAAACATTTTGGCGCTTTGAGCGAAACCCGCGGGCACTATGTCCTGGATTCCGTAGGCATGAAAATATTGCGGGGTGGGAAAAAACTCTGGCAGGGATTGCAGCGCTCGACGTCATCCGGACAACCTCGTCGCTGGCATGACCGTGACCCCAACGGGGAATCTTCCTCATGAGATTGGTCCGGGCGGGTGCCCGTATTCTCTTCAGCCGGGTTGGCCAGGTTTTGGCCAACGCTGCGGTGGTGATGCTGGTGGCCCAAACTCTTGGCCCCACCGGGCAGGGACACTACAGCCTTACAGTGGCCGTTGCCATGCTGCTGGGATCGCTGCTCGGCGGTGGCATGGGGTTGGCCGCGGTGCCTCCCCTCAGGCAGGATCGGGTGCCGGCCATGCGCATGCTCTCGGCCCAGCTGATATGGGCCGGCAGCATGGTTGTTATCATGGGTTTCTTGGCCTTCTTAACCCTTTCAGGCAATGCCGCTGAATTTTTCGCCGCCCACCTTGGATGGTTTCCCGGGTTGGGATTCGCTGCCATGGTCGCCGCCGCATCCATTCTGGGATTTGAAATCTTTTCCTATGATCTGCTGGCTCGAGGGCGATTGGTTATTTCCGCTGCCGTCAATGGAGTGCGCGCCCTGGGTCATTTGCTGGTGGTCCTGGTTCTTTGGCTGCTGGGAGAACTGACGTTCGGCAAAGCCGTGGGCGCTTTTGCCCTGGCCCAGTTCATGGGTGCCCTGGTCACTTTGGTGATTCTTTTGCGGGATGTCCGCAACCGGCCGCATCCTGAGCCCATGGTAAAGGAATCCCGGTCAGAGGACTTACCGGAGGACTTGGACCTGCGCGGTCGGTTTGGTCTGATCCTTTTCAACCTGCAGAGGGGCTGGCTGGGACAGATCTCTGCCGTGGCCTATTTTCTGCTTTTGCGACTGGATCAAGGTCTGTTGGAGCACTTTCGGGGTGCTGCAGAAGTGGGGATCTATTCCGTGGGTGTGTATGTGGGGGAGATCCTCTGGTTGTTGCCGGGGGCCCTGACACCTCTTTTAGTGCACAGCTCAGCGCGGCATCAGGGCGGTCCGGACCGGGACCGCACGGCAGCGCGGGCCCTGCGCATCGGCCTGGCTTTGACCTTGGTGGCCGGACTACCACTCTTCTTTCTTGCCGAGCCGCTCTTGGGATTTCTGGCCGGTGGCGAATACCAGGCCTCGGGTGCCTCGTTGCGGGCCCTGCTGCCCGGAATTGTTGCTTTTGCCCCCGGTGTTGTGCTTGCCGGTGACTTTATTGGCCGGGGCAAACCCCATTGGAACACCCAGGCCAGTGCCTTGACTGTAGGGGTGAACCTGATCGCGGCTTTTTATCTGATTCCCCGTCACGGCGCGGTGGGCGCGGCCTGGTCCAGCACCATCGCCTATAGCATTGGTTCGGGGCTGATGCTGATTCGTTTCAGGCAGGTCACAGGGTTTGGCTGGGAGCGAATCTTTCTGGGGCGTCGCCGGGCCTGGTTTCGCCGTTTGAAAAAGCCCAATTCCCGCTGATTCTTCTTCAAATTCTGTTCTCCACTTATCGCCACACCTCCCAAAAGGGAGGTTTTGTATGTTTTCTGCCACTTTCTTCAAATAATTGGATTTTTCTTAAAAAGACGGTTGACACTGTCTGCTGGTTTGGGTATTGTCCAGAGGTCAGGTGGAGATTTTTGGCGAAAAGTGGAGAAAATTTAGGTGGCGGCCCAAGGAGGGGCAACGGACGCAAGGACGCGGAAGACGCCACCAGAATTTCTTACAATTTATGCCCATGCAACGAGTTATCCGCCAAAATCTTCACCTGACACGAAATTTTTGGATTTTGCCGAGCGAAAGGCCCTCTCCAGGTAAAGAATCATGAGTTCTGAACCCACACCAGCTGCCAACGAAGAACAGACGCCTGCTTTTTATGGGTCCCATACCCGAAAAGTAGACGCCAAAGGGCGGTTTCATCTGCCTTTTCAGTTCCGTCCGGATAAGGCGCCGGTGCAACAGGAGGAAGAGGAAAACCGGGGGGACCATTACATGATCAGCCCCGGACCTCATGGTTCGACGGCGTTGACACCTCTTCATATCTGGTTGAAACGCTTTCACACCAGATACGAAGGTCAAAGCAAAGATCAATTCATCAGGAACAAACGGATGATGAGCATGGGAAGCTCGCTGTTGGTTCCTGACAAGCAAGGGCGCGTGGCCATTCCTCCCAACTTCAAAACGGACATGGGAATTGGCAAGGAAGTCCTGATCGTCGGCATGGGCGCCAGCATGGAGTTGTGGGCCCCCGAGACAATTGCCGGAGTCGATGCAGGTGCCCAGTCCCCGAGCGAGGAGTACCTCAACGATTTCTTTGAGTGATGCCCACGGATGGGCATTTCAGTAGGGAAGGAGCCCTCATGCCGAGAGAGTTGACCCGACAGTCCGTAAGGCAGGAGGCCGGCGGCATTCAGTTGGACATTGAGGTCAGCAGCAAGGATTTGACTGTCAGGGTCGCTCTCTCGGGTGTTTTGGATCAGGCTGGCCTCAAAAGGGTCATCCTGAGAGTTGCTCGGTTGCTTTCAGGACGCGGTTGCCGGGTGGTGCTCGATGGATCGGGCCTCACCCATATGGATTACCGCAGCACCCGGGACATGATCCGCTGGAATCGCAATCTGCGCCAATTCGGCCATCAACTCTATTTGCAAAGTTGGAACGACTACCTCAAGGCCATCCTTTGCATGGAAGATTGGGAACGGGAGTTGCCTCAGGTCTTTCCTGCTCCGTGGTCAGTGCGCTTTGGGGCTCGAATATGAGCGATGCCCCCCACATCCCCGTACTCAAAGAAGAAACCTTGTCGTTGCTGGAGCCAGGCCCTGGCAAAAGATTCATCGATGGCACCTTTGGTTTTGGTGGCCACAGCAAAGCAATGCTGGCTGCCGGCGCCGAGGTCTTGGGTCTGGACCTCGATGGTGTGGCCTATGCCGCCTGCCAGAAAATTTCAGCCAAGGAGACCGGGCTGCACTGTTGCCGAATCTCCTTCCGGAATATGGATCAAGCCCTGGAAACACAGAACTGGGATCAGGTGGACGGGGTTTTGTTGGACCTGGGGGTCAGCTCGCTGCAATTGGATGATCCTGACAAGGGTTTCAGCTATCGATCTGATGGACCCCTGGATTTGCGCTTCAATCAGGACAAAGGCCAAACGGCAGCAGAACTGGTGGCCACTCTGGGAGAGACGGAGCTGGCGGACTTGATTTACCGCTATGGTGAAGAAAGAGGCAGCCGCCGCATCGCCAGGGTGTTGGTCAACGCCCGTGCAGAAGAACCCATTGAAACGACAGTCAGGTTGCGGAATTTGATCGAAGGTCTTTTGCCGCGGGGAGTCAAAAGTGCTCCGGTCTTGAGTCGTGTTTTCCAGGCTTTGCGCATAGCGGTCAATGAAGAGCTGGAAGCATTACCCGAGGCATTGGAAAAATTGGCAAAGGTGATCCGACCTGGGGGATCCTTTGTCATTATTTCTTATCACTCACTGGAAGATCGACTGGTCAAGAGATTCATTGATCGGGAGAAAAAGGACTGTCTTTGCCCTCCCGAATTGCCCCTTTGCCGGTGTGGACACCAGGCTATTTTGAAGCCACTGACCCGCAAAGCAGTCAAAGCCTCGCCGACTGAAGAAAGAGAAAATCCACGTTCCCGCAGCGCACGTCTGCGGGCCGCAAGAATTTTATAAGCCCATGGGAGAAGATTGAACAATGTACGGTCGGCCCAATTCTGCAGTTTGTTTTTCCGGAAACGCGGTGGTGGCCGGCGATGGTGCCATGGCTCGCCGCAAGGGAGTGATCACTGTCCGGGTGGTGGTGATCATGGGATTGATCATTTTGGTGGGTGGGCTGATGGCCGGTCGTATCTTTCTGACCAATCAAATCACAGGGTTGAGGGATCGGGTGGCTGATCTGGAAAGCCGGAAAGAATTTCTGGAGGCTGGGTCGGCAAGGTTGCACTTGAACTGGAATCGTGCTTCCAATGCAGATGTTGTCATGGCACGAGCAACTCGGCAACTGGGTTTGGTTGTTCCGGAGAGTCCGGCCCTGGTCTTGGTTTGCCTGAGTAAGAAAGAGGAAGGCAAGAGTGTTTGGGGCAAATTGAAAGCAGGGGTCTTGGGAACGGGCTTGGGCAAGGTGGGCTCGGAGGCGGGTGAGGCTATGGAAGGTGCCATGAACGGCGCCATGGTTTCGCTTGAACCAAGGGGAGCCTGGGCTGGAACCTATGAAGGCGGGGCCGAGTGATGCTCCAGAAATCAAGGGACCGCCTCCGGATTCTTCAAGTGATTCTCGTTTTGACCGGCCTGGCTTTGGCCGGTCGTGTTGTCCAAATCCAGGTTTTTCAGCATGAGCACCATTTTAGAAAAGCTCAAGAAACCTGGAGTGAAGACAAGGATGTTTATGCGGAAAGAGGAAGTCTTTTTGATCGATCCATGCGACCGCTGGCTTTGTCCGTGGCCGCCTATCGGGTGGGAGTCGCCACCTCGTTGTTAGATGAGAACCCATCGGGCCTCTGTGTTGTTTTGGGAGAGATTCTGGAACGGGATCCAGCAAGTCTGGCCAAGCAGCTGCGAAAAGCCGGGAACCAGCATGTTGTGGTGGCTCACAGCCAGGTTTTGACTCGCGATGATATGATGCGTCTGCAGGGAATCAAAGCCGTCACCCTGGAAGATTTGCGGGCCCGGGTTTACCCTTTCGATGGTCTTGCTGCTTCGTTGATCGGTTTTCATCGTCAGGATCATGACGGGGACTATTCCACAGGGCTTGAATACAGCCTGAAAAGTTATTTGGCAGGAAGTCCAGGCAAAGCCCGGGTCATCACCACTGGGCGTCTGGGAGAAAACCTGGGACAAGTTGTTTTGGAAGAAGCCATTCACGGTCAAAATCTGGTTTTGTCTCTGGATGCAAATTTGCAACAGATTTGTGAAAAACAACTGGCTGAGGCGGTGGCGAAAACGGGTGCCATTGGCGGCTCGGTTCTGGTCTTGGCTCCTGACACCGGTGATGTCTTGGCTGCCGCAAGTTGGCCTCTCATGGCAACCCGCCAAGGCCGCCATGGGGATCTTGCTGTGTGGAATAATCGGAATTTCACCAACATGTATGAGCCTGGTTCCGTGTTCAAGATTTTCACAACGTCGAGTTTGTTGCGCCACGGTGCCATCGACACGGCTATGGTTTTTGACTGCTCCAACAGTGAATTTGGCAGTTTTAGAATTCGCAATGACGATGGTCATACTTATGGCAATTTGGCTCTGATGAAGGCTTTTGCCAAAAGCAGCAACATCTTTTTTGCTCGGGCAGTGGGCAATTTGCGCGCTGAAGAACTCTATCGGGATCTGCTTGATTTTGGCTTTGGACAGGATCCTGGTTTTCCGTATCCGGCCTGCCCGAATGGCCTTCTGGAAAGTCCCGGCAAGTGGTCGGGACGATCCAAACCAACCATCTCCATTGGCCAGGAAGTGGCTGTCACCCCTTTGCAGTTGGGGCTGGCTGTTTGTGCCGTGGCCAACGGCGGTACGCTGTATTCTCCTCGTCTGATCCGTGAAGTTCGGGACGATCGCGGGCGAATCCTGGAACGCATTCCCCCCAGAGCTCTGCGCCAGGTGATGGCCGAACCCCTTGCCGAGTTGCTCCGGGAGGCCATGAAAAGAGTAGTGGACCATGGGACAGGAATTGGAGCCAAGGAAAGCTGGATTGCCTCTGGTGGAAAGACAGGAACAGCCCAGAAAAGCTGCGATGGTAAGGGTTATACACCTGGGGCTTACATTGCCACATTTTCAGGAATCGTCCCTGCCAATAATCCCCGTTTGGTCATTCTGACCATTCTGGATGAACCAGAAGGAGTGATGCATTACGCCTCCTTGAGTGCGGTTCCCCTTTTCAAGGAAATCGTCCGGGATATTAGAAGTGAAACAGATTATTTGACCAATGTGCCGGGACCCCGCACAGCCCCCATGGAATTGGTAAAGGAAACCAACTTGGTGACTGTGCCTGACGTCCTGCATCTGACTTTGGATAACGCTGGTTTGCGTCTCGGAACCGCTGGTTTAAAAGTGGCGGGAATAGAAAAGGGCGGGCTTGTTGTTCAGCAAGTGCCCTTGCCTGGTACCCGGATGGCCATGGGCAGCGTGGTTCACCTGACGACGGGGCGAGCACCGGCAGAGCTTGCCGACCAGGGTTTGCTTTGCCCTGATTTTTCAGGATTGAGCAATCGCCAGATCAACAGTCTGGCGGCGCGAATGGGATTGCAGGTGCAAGTCAGTGGAGTTGGTTATGCCGTGGCCCAATTCCCGGCACCCGGGTTGTCCCTCGGTGGCGGTTCCGTCAAAGTCAAGATGGAGAAACAGTGGTGAAATCGGTTCGAGATCTGTGGGGAAATTTGCCGCCCTTCATGGAGATGCAGGGTGACTTGGACTGGAAAATTTCTTCGGTAACCGCTGACTCACGTTTGGCAGGGCCTGGTGTTCTTTTTGTTGCCGTGAAGGGAAGCGGGGCGGATGGTCATGATTATCTTTCCCGGGCTCTTGCCGCGGGCTGTGTGGCCGTTGTGCACCAGGATCCTCTGGAAAAATTCCTGGCCCCTGATCAACTCGGCCTTTTAGCCGTTGCCATCAGAGTAGAATATTCTCGGGCTTTTCCAGCCCTTTTGGCACGAGAACTGGCAGACCGGCCTGATCAAAATTTGTTGGCTGCTGCGGTCACCGGTACCAATGGAAAAACCACCGTCTCATTTTTGCTTCAGGAGATGTTGAATCAACTGGCGGGTCCCTGTGGTTTGATTGGCACCATTTGTTACGACGATGGAAAGGAATCGGTCCCGGCGCCTCTGACAACGCCGGGCGGTCCGGTTTTTTTCCACTGGTTGAAGCGGATGGCCGACAACAAGTGTGCAAGCGTGGCCATGGAGTTGTCATCCCACGCACTGGATCAGCAACGCACCGCCGGCCTGGAACTGGCGGTGGCGGTCATGACCAACATTGGACGGGACCATCTGGATTATCATCAGGATATTGCTTCCTATGTGGAAGCCAAAGCCGCTATCTTCAAATTGTTGAAGCCAGATGGCAAGGCGATTATCAATGCCGCTGATGATCGTTTGTTGGCGGTGGATACTTTTGGTCACCAGGCATTGTATTTTGATCCCCGGCCCGGTCTGCGCCGGGCCGATAGTTGTGATTTGAGTTTGATCCACGCAGATCTTGAATTGACGGGCACTCGCCTGGAATTGGATTACCTTGGCCGCCAACAGATCCTGGAAAGCCCCCTCGTGGGCCGTTTCAATGTGGAGAACCTGATGGCGTCGTTTTGTGCCGGGGTGGCCATGGGTTTTGCCGAGGATGAAGTTTGCCGGGCTTTGGCAGGGGTGCGGCAGGTGCCGGGCCGCCTGGAAAGATTTATGCTTCCCAGTGGCGGATTGGCAGTGGTTGATTACGCCCATACCCATGATGCTCTTGAGGCGGTCCTCAAGGCCTGCGATGAGATTTCAGCGGGCCGTCTGCTGGTGGTGGTGGGGTGTGGTGGTGACAGGGATAAAGGAAAGCGTCCCCTCATGGGACAGGTGGCTGCCGCCAGGGCCGATGGTGTTTGGATTACTTCGGACAATCCGCGCACGGAAGATGCGGCTGCCATTTGTGAAGATATTGTTGTGGGTTACAATTCCCTCGCAGAAATCCGCTCCATGAGCATGGATGTTATTGAGGATCGAACCAAAGCCATCCGAACGGCTCTGGCCCGGGTTGGCTCTGGCGATATTGTGGTGGTGGCCGGCAAGGGACACGAAGATTACCAGTTGGTTGGTGATCTGGTGCTGCCATTGGACGACCGGCAAATCATTCGGGACTGGATAGGAGAGCAGGAAATTGGCATCTGAGCAGTCATACACCATTGAGCAGGCCATCAGGGATCTCATGCAGGCTGATTTGCTTCACTCGGTCATGCTATCCTCCGAATCAGGAATGAACTCCGTCACTGTGGAAAACATCCAGCCGCAAACAATCGATGGGGCATTCCAAGGTGCCGGTCTGGATTCGCGAGACCTTTCCGGACAGGCCTTGTTTGTAGCTTTGGCCGGGGAAAATGTCGATGGACGGGATTATGCCGCCAATGTTCTGGCCCAGGGTCACTGGGTGCTG